>CANRGN010000092.1 GCA_947630235.1 uncultured Clostridia bacterium | reverse complement strand
CATTTGCTAACAGTTCGCCACTATCAGGCACTGTATGGGACTTTCACCCACAAGTTGTTGCCCATGCTGGGCACACCAAAAAAAGAGCTAACTGTTTTAAACAACTAGCTCTATCTTGTATCTCTATTTTTTATTTTACATTTTATCTATTTTATATAAAAATCATGAAAATCTTGAAATTCATCATCAAGTAGTTTTATAAAATATTAATCTTGTTCTTCATAAGAAATTATATCAAGCTTTTCATCTAAATAATTTATGATTTCATTTATTCCGAATGATTTTTCTTTATTCAATTTTACTTTATTTACAACTAATAATAAGTTTGGAAGTTCTTTTTCAACTATTAACTGTAAATCATCATTTATACATAATTCTTCTATAAAATCTTGAAATTGTAATTTCAATTCTTTTCTTCTTTTTTCTAATAAATACATTAAGTTTTCACAATTTACAATAAAATTCATATATTTATTTCTATTATTAAATATATTAGAATAATATTTTTTCATATACTCTATATTTCCAACTGCATCATTTAGTTTTGCAATATTATTTGTTAACATTTCTAATGCACATAAAATAGAAGAACATTCTTCTCCTAATCTTATTTTAAAATTATCATTATTTAAAATTATTTGTATTTTTTGTTCTAATTTTTTTATATTTATTTTGATTTCCTTTCTTTTTGTTGAAGGCATAAAAAAATTAGCACAATAATGCTAATCAAGATTTAATCTATTTATTTAGAACAATAATATATTTTAGTAATAACTCCTACAAAACTTCAAAATACTTATTTTCAGATATTAACTTATTTCTAAATTATTTTAATGAATTTATAACTATTTTTAACTCATAATCATCTAACTTAATTTTTTCATAACAAAAACACTCTACTAATTGAATTTTTATAAATTTATTATAAAATATAATCAATTAAAAAAATATATAATTATAATAATTGGATTTTTAAAAGAAATAAAATTTTTTGAACTAAAATTTTTTTTAGTCTGTGAAAATTTAATGTCCTTAATTTTTCATTCTAAAAAAACTAGCGGACAGTTTCATTTTGTGCAATGTTCACATTTTTTTGTTTTAATAAAAATGGCGGACACTTTGATTTTGCGCAATGTTCAATATTTCATTTTTTGAGAACCTGAGTCTATATTTCCCATCCTCTCCTATACTAAAAATTGCCTAGGAAGAAATTTCCTAAGCAACGACTTTTTATGCTTAATTATCAAAATTAGTTTTAATTTTATTATGAATTCCTCTCCCATAACTTTTTACTAATTTATAATTAAGCTTTTTATTTTATATTTTTATATTTTATTATTATATTTCCATTATTATCTTTTACTAATATTTTTTCTTAATAAATCTTTTAATGGTTTAAATTCTGGTGATGTATCAATTTTCTCTTGTAAATATTCTTCACTTTCCCAGTATGATTTTAAACCATATGCTTCAATATTATGAAAAGATGCATCACTGGTAATTAATCTATATTGGTCATCAATAATTTCTAAAGCAGTACAATTAGACATGCATAAGCCGATTTGTTTACTTGTTTTCAATAAATCTTTAACACTTTCTAATCTTCCTGGTTCATCACAATGAGGAACAAACAATCCATCAACCAATCCTAAACAGTCCATTCTAATTAGAGGTTGGTCATCTCCATATTTTATTTTAAGAGAATCAGATGAACATTCCTTAAACCAACAATTTGCTCCAGCAGAAACACCACACATTACTTTGCCATCCTCCCAAGCTCGTCTTAATATTTCATCAAATTTGGTATCTTTCCATAGTTTAATCATATCAAGTGTATTTCCGCCACCTTCATAAATTATATCTGCCCAATCTATAACACTTTTTACATATTCTTTATCTGTTAATTGATCACTTTTTAAATCTTTACATTCACAACCATACATTTTATTATATATATTTTCCATAACACGAAAATATCCTTCTTGATTTTCAATAGGTTGTGAATGTGCAATAAGTAAGAAATTAGGATGTCCCTTACCTGTTATCTTAATTATTTCTTTATCTTGGTTTGCTAATTCATATGGATATCTAGTTCCGTCAGAATGAATTCTTCCATTTTCTCCTCCTCCAATTGCAACTATTTTTTTACTCATAATCTCATCTCCTATTTATATTCTTTTCTTTTTTTACTATAGATATTTAAATTCAAATTTGCTTTTTCTATTAACTCTGTTTTTTCGCTTAATTTTTTTATTCCATATAATTTCAAATAATATATTGATTTCAAATTTTCATTATTTTTTTCTTTATCTGTTATATTTATAAAATTCTTCCATGTTTGATTATCAACACACATTCTTTCCTCCAAGATTTTTTATTATTATTTTTGTGTACACATTATCTTTATTTTATAATAAAGAATAGAATAACACTTATTAACTTATCCATATTTTTAACTAAATCCGAACTTTCTTCTTGCGTTATCATTCCATAATCGCCACTCTTATATCTATTAGAACCCATAATTGCAGCAATTTTAACACCTTTACATTCTATTTCTAGATTAAATAATAATTATATTTTATTACTAATTTACTATCCTTCTAATTTAATTCCATCTATACAATTATCATATATAAACTGTTTTATCTCATTTTTTTCATTAAAACTATAAAACTTAGATAATAATATATTAAA
>CANRGN010000091.1 GCA_947630235.1 uncultured Clostridia bacterium | reverse complement strand
TGTAAAAGAATAAAATTTTGTAAAAAATAAAGATTTAGATTAAAATTATTCTAAAAACAAATTTCAAAATTGTTTCAGAATCCATTCATTGACACATCTAAAAAAGCAATATAAAATCTTATTATAAAAAATTGTGAGCAAAAGTCAGTTTTAACAACTGGCTTTTTTTTGTTGCTCTCGTTTCCAAAAATATTCCATAGATTTTGTATTACAGTTTTTATTACTTTTTTTATTTTCAATATTTTTTATTTAGTGTTTACATTAAAGTACAATAACAATATAATGTTATTATTAAAATGATAATAACAAGGAGGTAAAAAGATAATGTCCAAAAAGTATAAGGTTGGAATGTATGGTGGAAAATTTATGCCATTTCACAAAGGACATTTTTATTGTGTAAAAAAAGCTGCTAGTATGTGTGAAAAACTATATGTTCTATTATTTTATGGAAATGATCAAGAATTACAAATACTACAAGAAAGACCAAATAACCAATGGTTATTTTCTGAGGAGAGATTTAAGAGGATTAAAGAAGCATGCAAGCAATTTGATAATGTAATAGTTGAGAAAATTGATATTACAAATTGCAAAAAAGAAGATGGTAGTGAAGATTGGGATGCTGAAACTCCGCTTGTTCTTAATGTGTGTGGCCAACTTGATGCTGTATATGGAAGTGAAAGCAGTTATGCAGATTATTTCAATCGTGCATATCCGAATGCAGATTATGTGATTATTGATGAGGAAAGAAAAACTGTACCAATAAGTGGTACAATGATTAGGAAGATGGATGAGGAGGAAAGAAAAAAATGGATAATTTAATTATGGCAGTTATTGGCTTAATTAACTAGGCAAAAATACCAAAATTAATAAAATTTCAAATTCAGGACTAATCTTTTACAAAAATATTTCTAAAATTTTTTTAAATAAAATCATAAAAATAAAATTTATAATTTAAAATTAAGATTTTTAAAAATTACAATATGGTAAATATTCTGATATATCACATAATGTAATTTATGAATGGGTTTAATAAAGGTGGATATGCTATGAATAGAGAAAGTGTTATAAAAAATAATGATGAAATTGAAATAGTTATGTTTGGAAAGAAAAAAATAGTAAACGTTATTTCTACTGGAGATAATCAATTTGATGAAGACGGAAATTATAAGAAAGATGATTTTGAGTTAAATGAAATGGAAATAAAGTGCCTTAACTGGTTTATCTCAAATATCAAAATTGACGATTATAAAAATGAAATACTTAACTATTGTAATGATGAGTATGGAGCAATAGGAGAAAAGCAAATTACTTTAGAGAATGTAGAAGATGAAATCGATATTTATGCAATAGCAATAAATATTACAGAACATTGGAAAGCAAAAAATGGATTTGTTTATCCAGAAATTTCTTTCTATGGAGATTGTAAGTGTGATCCAGAACATGGAATTTGTATTGGATTTAGGGATGGTAAGTTTATAGGTATAGAATCACAAGATTGGACTTTATAATTTTTTACTAAAAAATAATCCTTGAAAGCACTACATTTCTTTTGGCGATAAATTGATACAATTATAATAAAAGTCAACATGTAAAAAGTGTTGGATTATTTTTATATTGTAAAAGAATAAAAGTTTATAAATAAAAATTAAATACGATGAAAAAAGATATTTGAATTAAAATCAAATATCTTTTTTTGAGCTTGAAAGAAGGACAAAATTATTCCTAAATTCAAATGTAAAAAGCTAGGTAAGTTGATTAGAATACCTTATTTTACATTAAAAAAAGTTAATATATTGATGATGATTTACATAGCTTAACAGTTGGAGCAACTAGGTCAGTTAAAACAAGAAGTCTGGTTTTACAAACAATTGTAAATACAGGAATTGTAATTATTGACCCTAAAACTCCACTGCAAGAACAAGTATTATTAGATTATACAATCAATATATTGGCTTTACTAAAAAAGATTATTGATGTGAAAACGATGAAAGGAACAGTTATTAAGTCTGCTAAAACAAAATGAAGAAGAACATATAGAGGAATTAAGAGAAAAATATAATCCAGATAATATATTTAATAATGGCAAAACATATTTAAATAATCAGAAGATGACAGATAAAGAAACAACCGCAATGGTAGAAAAAAAAAAAGAAAGTATTATTAAAAAGTAATAAAAATGTATTGATTAAATCTTTTATATGAAATATCATAATTATAGTATATGATTTTATAATAGAATTGTTATAATTCCAAAATAATGTGTAAATTATAAACATAACAATGTTAATCATTTTTTTGATTTAATAAAATAAAAATTAAAAATTCATAGGAGAAAAAGATGGGGATTAAAGAGATAAATGAAATAAAAGAAACAAAAGAGGAGCGAGAAATTGAACATGAAGATTATAAGAATCAATTATTTGTAAATCAAAAATCAAAAAGTTCTGAAAATAAATTAACACGACCAAAAATTACAATTGAATTTGAAGATCAAGCGGATTTAATTGCTAAATTCTCAAAATTAGATAAAAGTAAAGTAAAAAGTTTAACACTAAAATGTACTGGAAAAGATATGGTGGAAGATATAAGCATGGAAGGTTTTGATAATTTAAGAAGTTTGAGTATTAATAGTTGATAACATTATAACTTTTTTGTAATTCCATGTCAAGTTATATAGGGATATAATATAGACAAATTAGGTTAGCCGTTATAAACAAAGTGAATATACGGATATCTTATGCAACCGAATGAAATTAGGTTGTAAACATGTTTTAAAGGAGGAAAGATTTTATGGAAAAAATCAAATTAAATAATGGAGTAGAGATGCCAAAGTTAGGAATAGGTACATTTATGCTTACACCTGCACAAGCAGAAGAATCAGTATTAAATAGCCTAAAGAATGGATATAGATTAATAGATACAGCAAATGCCTATGTAAATGAAAAAGGTGTAGGTAGAGGAATTAAGAA
>CANRGN010000090.1 GCA_947630235.1 uncultured Clostridia bacterium | reverse complement strand
ATGTCATGACCACTTGAATCGTTTTTAAATAATTCTATAATAAATGGTTTTAATTTTTCAATATACTCTTCTAACATATTAACATCTATCCTTTCACTTTAAATTACTGGATGACTTATTCCATATTCTATATTTTCAATTAAAAATTCTTCACATGCTTCTGATTCTCTCTCGAATTTTTTTATATGGAATTTGTTACCCCTTTCACCATTATATGTTATCCAATAATCTTCATCTTTTTCTATACAAAGAGCTTCTTCTGCATAACCTAAAGAATATTGGTAAGTTGGTATATTTAATTTTTCTAAAAATTTCATTACTTTATTAATATTTATATCTTCTCTAACATCTAATAATAAATAATCAAAAATAGAATCTGATATTTTCTTAACTTTGTTAGAAGCACCTTGAAAAACCTCTCCTTTTTCGTTTTGCATTATTTTAACAAAATCAATACCTAATGAACTAATAATGTATAAATCATTTGAAATTTTTGTTAATTCTCTAAAATTTTTAGTTTCTTCTACTACATTTAAAGAGGGGGATTTTGTTAATCCATTTAATTCCTTTCCATAAAATCTTGTTGCTCCAAGTTCTTTTAATATTAACTTATATTCATTTGAAAATTTCAAATTCAAACTTTGTTCTGCAGAAGTAATATCTTCTTCCGAAATTCCTCCTGTAGATTTTAAATCTTTGAAAAGTTTTATAAAATTTACTGTTTCCATACAAAAATCTCCTATCTATTTTTTCTATATATTGAAATAAATGTTGATATTATTAAAGCAATTGAAAACAAAAATATGTTATGAACTAACCATAAGAAATAGAAAAAAATGCAATATTCTTGATAGTTTTCTGTTTTACAATTCAATATTTATATAATATACCAATATATTTTAATATTCTAACTCTAATAAAAAAAATCAAAAATATATTTTATGATAATTTTTTCTTTCTTATTTTAAAAATAGAATAAATATTAGCAATTATATTCATAAAATCAAAAACTGCTGATGAATATGATTTTATGTATATATCATAAACAAACCACAATATCATTGTGAATATTATCAAAATTTTAAATTTTATTACATTTTCTATATTCATCAACCACAAATACACAATCGTACTTATTAAAGGAAGTATTCCTATAATTCCTATATTATTAAATGATATTGATAAAGTTAATGCTAATATGGTAATTATTATTTTTTCTTTTATTCCTAATTTATCTTTGTAGCATAAAATATTTCTAACACAACTTAAAGCATTTATTATAGCACCTACTATACCACCAAGAATTATATTACTTATAACTGATAATCCAATTTGAACTGTTTGAACATATAAAATCTTTTTCTTCTGTTTAATAACTCCTGAATAAACCATTAATAATGATGCTATTAAAGCTACTATATTTCCTATTATAATTTGTATCATTTTCTCACCTTATTTAAGACAAAAACTCCGTCCCCTTGTCTAAAAACTTCTTTCCATTTTTTACCTATTTATATTAACAAACCTATTATTTATTTTCAATAGTAAAAAACAAAAAAGCCAGCAAATTAGCTGACTTTTTTGTTGACTTAATCACTTCCTAACCTGTTCCCATTTTGATGCAAGATCAGGGTCAAGAATTTTCTCACCATTAGAAAATGGCACTAATATTCTTTTCTCCCTGAAACCTGCTTCTCGCAGGATATCGAGAATCTTATCCCCTGTGACATACGTTTTTCCGTCTCTAGTGATGAATACGACCAGACCATTTTTAGTACAGTACGAACCCAACATATCCTCAGCGTACCAATCCAATAGATCACTGGTGATTATGGGGAAAACTGTCTTTTCATCCCCCAGATGGGTAATTTTTACGCCAGACCTGGGAATTTCAAAGGCATTATTCAGAATACTTTGATCAAGTGCACCAATACCATGCTTATCGCAATAGTCAGCACAGTCCTCAAGAAATTCTTCATAATGACTTTGGTCTGCCCTAGTCCTGAGTTCTTGCCAGATATACCGCTCTCTTTTTGGAAAATCCCAATTAGAAAACGGTACATAGAAGTACTTTTCTACAAAGTTCTCCTCGTCCAACACTCTGCGGGCATTCCTTGTGCTCGGCGTTACATAGAGAGTTCCATCAATAATGAATGCAAGCGTCCCATTGTTCGAGGAATATACCTTCTCTCCATTGAATGTCGCACAATCAAAATTGACTTCCTCCTCCGTGCCATACTGCGGCCAAACGGCAACCATGCCGTCATAGACCTTTACAGAATCCTTCATAAGATTCTCGATTGATGTGTACTTGTTAGCCATTTTTTTATCCTCCTTATTAATTAATGTAGTTTCCCCTAATGGTGTATGCGCTTGGGGAATTTGAAAAAAATGGTTTACAAAAAAATTATACCAAATTCTTACCATAAAGTCAATCTTATGTAAAGTTTTTTAAAAAAATCTTATATTTTCTATTTTTCAATTCATTTCTATATTGTTCATATTTTATTTTTCTTTTATATATCTATAAATTTCGCCCCAATTATTTACTTCTTTTATATACTCATTTTCCTCTAATTTAATTAAATTAGTATCTCTAAAATATAATGTTTTTATTTTATTATCTGCTAATTTTTTTATAATTTTCCAGTCATCATCAATCATAATATCTACTTTTTCGCTTTTACAAATTTCTAATTTATCTTCCACTTTCCAGTAATATTTATTAAACTTTATATTTTTTTCTTCTAATAACCTTATTGCGTCATCCTTCATTTCTTTTACAAAACCACCTCTTGCTGTAATAACATATTTATATCATAAATTAAAAATTTTTAATAGTCTTTTGTCTATCTTAATATATCAACCTTTTAAATATTTTTTAATCATGGACACCGGAACGAGAGAAAGTTGCTTATCTACTTTCAAATATAAAAATTCCATCTTCAAAAGAATTATTATTTTCTGTATATTCAT
>CANRGN010000089.1 GCA_947630235.1 uncultured Clostridia bacterium | reverse complement strand
TAGCAAATGGACTCAGCCAAAGGGACGTTCTAGAGGGACGTCCCTTTGGAGCGTTCTGGAGCACCTTTGGAAAAAAATTAAAGAATGGTATCAAAGCGGTTGACAAAGTAATAAAGCAATGTTAAAATAGTATCAATTGATACTTGAATAAAGGGGGATATGTAAAAGAAAGGAATTTATAATGTTAATTGATACTTCAAAATATACGAATCATACAAAAGAGGAGATAGATGAATATTTAAAAATAGTAAAAAAGAGTGTAAATAGTGGCAAATTTATTGTTTGTACTACTCAAAAAAATGAAAAGAATAGAAAATTTGTTGAAACATATAAATTAAATAAAAACAAACAAAAACAAATGCTAATGGAATTAGAAGTAAAAGATTTTTGCTACTCAGCAGATAATTATAATGAACCACAAGAAAGATTATACTTTTTTTGTAGAGAATATGAATTAAACAATTGGGGAACAATAGAAAATGTTGAAGTATATATTAAAATTGCTAGAAAACAAAATGATTTTATAGTAATAGTTTCATTTCATAAACCAGAGAAAAATATAGAAAAATTATTTTTATAGGGTGGTGTATTTGTTATGAATAAAGGTTTTTGTGAGAAATGTAATAATTTAGTTGAATATGAAGTAAAAGAAATTGATGAGATAATTGAAATTAAAGGAAAAGAGTATAAATATAAAAGATTAGTTGGATATTGCAAAAATTGTGGAGAAGAAATTAGCTCAAATGAAATAAATGATGAAAATTTAGAAAGAATTGATAGAGTTTATAGAAATGAAGAAAAAATTATTACTACAGAAGAGATAAATGATATTTTAAATAAATATAAAATAGGGAAAAAACCGCTGTCTAAATTATTAGGATGGGGAGAAATTACATTAATAAGATATTTGAATGGAGATGTTCCTTCAAAGGTCTATTCAGATCAATTATATAATATATTAAATAATAAAGAGTATATGAGTAAATTGATTGAAGAAAATAAAGAATTGATTTCAGAAAGAGCTTATAATAATGTTAAAGAGGCTATTAAGAAATTAAACGAGACTACATTTAAATATACTATTGAAAAAGAAATAGATATAATTGCAGAGTACATTGTTGCAATGGGAAAGGAAATTACGCCTTTAGCTTTGCAAAAAATTTTATATTATGCCCAAGGTTTTTATAAAGCTTTTTTTGGGAAATTTTTATTTGAAGAAGATTGTCAAGCTTGGGTACATGGACCTGTATTTGTTGATATTTATGAAAAATATAAAGATTTTAAATCAGCTAACATTTCTATAGATATAGATTATGATATAGAAGATATTATTGTAGATGAAAAAAGAGAAATATTAGATGCAGTAATAAAATATTTTGGATATTATAATGGTAAAGCTTTAGAAAAAATGTCACATTATGAAACTCCATGGATAAATGCTAGAAAAGGGCTTTTGCCTACAGAAAATTCTAATAATATAATAGATAAAGAAGATATAAAAGAGTATTTTGAAAAAGTAAAAGATAAATATAATATGTTAAATGTCTTAGATATAAAAAAATATAGTGATGACCAATTTAAAAAGATAATAGAAATATAGAATCGATAATATACAAAAACAAAAAGAAAAAAGTCAAATTATTTTATAATTTCTTGAAGCTTGTTTAGTAATTTTCTCTGAAAATTATTGATTTTTGTATGACAAGTGTATTTGAAAGTGTTTTGTAGAATAGTTCTATAATTAGAAAAAACCTCCTAATTGAAATAAAATTTCAATTAGGGGGTTTTTCTTGATTAAAAAAGTGTGAATTCTTAGTAATAATGTTCAAGATATTTCGAAATTTTGTTGATTAAAAAAAGATTGATAATAAAATAAAATTATAGTAAAATAAAAGCGAAATAGTAAGGAAAGTGAGGTAAGAAAAGTGAAAAAGCTACCTTATGGAATAAGTGATTATGAGAGGATAATGGAGAATGATTACTATTATGTAGATAAAACAAAATATATAGAGCATTTAGAAAATTTGGCAGAACCATATTTAATGTTTTTAAGACCAAGAAAATTTGGAAAAACGTTATTTACAAGTACATTGGAAAATTATTATGATATAGCGAAAAAAGATAAGTTTGAAAAATTATATGGAGAAACATATATAGGAAAAAATCCAACAAAATTAAGAAATAGCTATTATATATTAAGATTTAATTTTTCAGGTATAGATACAACAGATTTTGAATCAACTATTAAAGGATTTAAAAGTAAAGTAATTGAATCTATAAAGAGTTTTGCTCAAAAATATCAATTGGACTTTTTTGTTAATGAAGAACAAGATTCAGAAAGTATATTAAATAGTTTAATACATGCATTTAGATTACAAAAAAATGGAGAAAAAATTTATGTAATAATAGATGAATATGATCATTTCGCAAATGAGTTGTTAAGTTTTCAAACAGAAAAATTTAAAGAATTAGTCACAAAAAACGGAAGAATTAGAAAATGGTATGAGATTTTAAAAGAAGGAACAGAAAGTGTAGTAGATAGAATCTTCATAACAGGAGTAGCCCCAATAACATTAGATAGTTTAACATCAGGATTTAATATTTGTTCAGATAAAACTATGGATGAAGAATTTAATGAAATGTTAGGTTTTACTAAACAAGAGCTACTAGATATCATGGATTTTCAGGCAATAGGAAAAATAGAACAAGAAAAACTTATGCCAATATTGAAAGAGAATTATAATGGTTATAAGTTTTCTATATATGGAAAAGAGAAGGTATATAATTCCAATATGTGCTTATATTTATTATCGAATTATATTAGATTAAAAAGAATACCGGAAAAATTAGTAGATATGAATATAGCAAGTGACTATTCCAAACTAGGAAAAATGCTAGACTTATGTAAAAGTGATAGTAGACTGCAGGTTTTGGAGAAAACTGTATCAGGAGAAGGAATTATTACAGAGATAACAGAAAAATTTAATCCAGAAATAGATTTTCAAGAAGAAGAG
>CANRGN010000088.1 GCA_947630235.1 uncultured Clostridia bacterium | reverse complement strand
AATTTTAGCATTTAATGTCTGCTGTATATGAAATACATTTCCTCCACATTGTGCTTTTAATATTTCTATTTCATTTTCTATTTTCTTTTTAGGTATTACATCTTCCGTTAAATATAATTGATATTTTACTATTTCTTTATCTTGTTCTTCTAATGCTTGTAATACTGTTTCAATCGCATTTTTTTCTTTTATTAATTGTAAATTACATTTGTTTTACAATTACTTTCCTCATAGCTTTTTATGTGTCTATTAAGCATTTCTATTCGCTCTTGTAGTTCTTTAATTGCTTCTTCTAATTCTTTATCTTCGTTCATTGTTCCTCCTATTTCATAGAATTTTCTAATATAAACTGTTTTACAGTTTGTCCTGTATATTTGTAAGCTCTATCGTCAATATAAAGCTGTGCAGGTAATTTTCTATTAGTTACCCCGACAAACTTTAAATCATTCCAAAAAGTAATATCATCAGTTATTTTTATTGCTTCTGCCCAAAATCCTTGCTGATTCCACCAATTTATTATTTGTTCTGGCTTTCTCGTAGAACATATATATATTGGTATTTCTAGTTTTTGTAATAGAAGCATTAAATCTAATATATTTTTATTATATTCATCATATATACTTCCATCTTGCCATCCTTTGCTGTATTTGTGTATTACACCATCAAAATCAAAACATATTGCATGCCCTTTTTCTAGTTTTAAATCTAATTTTTCTGTTTGTATTTCCAATTTTTCTTCCTCCACTTCTTTTATAGCTTCTTTCCAGACCTCATCTGGTACTTGGTTTAATTTTTTTATTAAATTATTTATTTTTTCTGGATTATTTATCATTGTTTTTTTCCTTACTAAAAAAATTTTCTAATCTTTCATGCATTAAATATTCTTCTGCATCATATCCATCTAAACTAACTCTATCCATCCACTCTATAAACATCTAATTCACCTCCAATCCTAGTTCTTCTAGTGTATATTTATTATCTAGTTTCATATTTCCAAACTTAATACCAATTTCTATGTGATAATTTATGCCTGTTTCTAAAAGAAGATATATATTTTCTTCACTTCTTCTAATTCCATCTACTTTTCCATTATCAAGATTTTCAATTATTTTTATGTATTGTTTCAAAAATTCTTTTTCATCTTCTGTCAATAACTCTTTCATTTCTTCTACTACTTCATAGTGTGGTCGTTCTATTTTTATAATTTCTATTTCCTTATCTTCTAAAAGCTCCTTAAACCAATGTATGCTAGCTAAACTTAAATTACTAGAACTTACAATTTCAGTAAATATTCCATCTTTATCAATAAATCTATATGTAACTCTATCTCCTACTTGTAAATCTAATTTCTCATTTTCCATTTAATTTTCCTCCTTATCTATACTGATTAAAAATAATAAAGAGAAAAATACTATCCACCAATGCTTAAAAACTATTGCTAATATAGTAAAACAAATTAAACTGATACTATTTTTGATTACCATTAATTTATTCAAATATTTATGATATTCTATTTCTTTATTTTCCACTTATTTTTCCTCTACTTTCTTTTCTCTTTCTTCTAATCTTTTATAAAGTCTATCTAATCTTTCATCTTCTGTTAATTCTTCATAAATTGAACCATACAACCATATTGCTCCCCATAAGATTACAAATATAATAATTATTAAAGCTTTCATTTTTCTTCCTCTACTTTCTTTTCAAAATATTGTTTCCAATCTTCTTTTTCCATAATTTCATAGCCTTGTATATCTTTACTTAATTTTAAACTACCTAATAGATTTACCATTTCATCTATTATTTTATTTTGCTTATTTATACATTTTATTAATTTATCTTGTTCTTCAATTCTACCTTGTATATATCCTTCTTGTTTAATTTTCATATATTCAGTAGCTGTAATATCTTTTATATCTTTTCCATTTGCTTCAGTTATAAATTCTTTATATTGTTTATTTTCTTGTTCTAGTTGGTCTATGTATTGTAAAAGTGTTTCTATATCATCTTGATATTCATATAATATTTCATCTTGTAAAAATAAATTATCATCATACTCACAAAATTTTTTTAAATGTTTTTTTGCTTTTTCTATTTCTTCTTTACTTAACATCTAATGTACCTCCAAAATTTTACCTATTATAAAAAATAAAATTGATAAAACTAATAATATAATTGAATATTTATTTTTCCATTTATAAGGTATAAATAAAAATTCTTTTCTTATATTTTCTAAACTTTTCAATAAAACAAAAACATCTAAAATTATCGATAATCCTTTAAATATATTACTCATCTAACCACCCTTTTTCTTTGTAAAATTCATATATTGCTTGTAGCTCTTGCATTGATAGCCAACACCTATCGTTATACAACTTACAACTTTTTATTACTGACTTGCTTTTTAGGTTAAAACAAAGTTCTATTTTGTATGGATAAGTTTTATCGTCTTCTTTTTCATATATTATATATTCATCTGTTTTAGATATTAACTTATATCCTAAATCATCAAACATTTTATCTGCTTTAGTCATTATATTCCATCTCCTTTACTTTTTTATACATAGCTTTTATTTCATCAAATGTTAAAGATGCAACATTCTCACCATCTTCGTTTATTATATCTACAACATTAAGATTTCTAAAATATAATTGTGTTTCATATTCATTAATTTTAATATAAGCATCTCCTGCATATCTTGCTTTTTTATTCCACCCTAATTCTTTAAACATTTCATCTGCTTTACTCATCTTGTACCTCCATGTCATAAAAACATTTAAAATCATTTTCTAAACCTTTTGATTTGACATATTTTTTATAAATATCTAAATCTTCTTTTAATTTTAATGTATCTCCTAATCTTTCTATTTGAATTAAATCTCTAACTTGATTTAGCTTTTTTTCTGTTCGTTTTGCACCTCTATTATCATCTGCTTCTAAATATTCAGTTCTTTCCCTATCTAATTTTTCTTCTTGTTCTAATAATTCTTCTAATCTTGTCATTTCTTGTCCTCCTCTATTATATATTTCACACTATCGAATTGTTCTTTTGTTCTCCAAACATATCCTCCTGCAGTTTTATTTTTCCCTATAACACATTGATTTATGTTTTTTCTATTTAT
>CANRGN010000087.1 GCA_947630235.1 uncultured Clostridia bacterium | reverse complement strand
AAATTACAAAATATATTTGTTGTAGAATTTGATGTTGAATATGGGGCATATTGTAGGATGAATTATTTTAATATAAAAACATATATGGCAAAATTTTTTGTTAAATATTCTAATAAAACATTAAATTGCATATCAGACTATAAATATAAACTACAATTAGTGGATTATATTTTGAAAAATAAAGATATATCTAAAGTAATAAATACAAGATTATTAGAAGAAATAAATAGTGATAAAAAAATTAAGAATGGATATAATTCATTTTTAGCAACAAGAGTAAGATTAATTTTAAATCTATTAAAAAAGGAGGAATTAGGTATGGAAGAAAATATAGAAAAAAATAATAAAAAGTTATTTGTTTTATATAACATGGGAATTGAGATACATGAGGTATTAAAGTCAAAAAATGAAGATAATAAATTAAATGGTTTTACATATAAAATGTTAAATAGTATTAAATCTGGAAATAAAAAAGAATTTATGGATATTGTTATAAGAATTCATATGTTTATGCAAAGAGATATATCACCAATATTTTTAGAAGTAATGCAAGATGGAGATTTAGATTTTGAATCAATTGGGCATAGTTTTGTTTCTGGTTTAATATCAAATAAATTTGATAAAGTACAAGAAAATAAAGAATAATTATTATAAATATATAATTAATAAAGGAGGAAAATGAAATGAATAAAGATGGATTAACTATAACAATGATATTTAAAGCTCAAAGTTTAAATTATGGGGAAGGAATAGGAAATATTTCAGAATTAAAGAAATTATCTAGAGGAGATGGTAGAGTTTATACTTTTGCATCAAGACAAGCTTTGAGATATGATATAGCTAGATTGGGAAATAAAATGTTTGGCTGGAATTTAGAGGTTGTTGATAAAGCTCAGGGAACAGTACAATTCCAGGAAAATTTAACGATTGAAGACTCACAAGAAATGGATCTTTTTGGATATATGAAAACTGCAAAAAATGATGGTTCAAATGTTAGAAGTGCGGCAGTAAGGCTAAGTCATGCAATTTCGCTAGAAGAATATAAAAGTGATATGGAATTTTTAAATAATAAAGGTTTTGCTGATAGAATAGATGAGTTCCCAAATTTAGCCAATATAGAACAACACTTAAGTTATTATACATATACAGTAACAATCGATTTAAATAAAATTGGAAAAGATAATTCAATAGAGTTAGACAATTTAGAAAAAATAAGAAGAGTAAATCAATTATTAGAAATAATCAAAGTATTGAATAGAGATATAAGAGGAAGAGAAGAAAATTTAAGCCCAGTATTTGTAATTGGTGGAATATATAACTTAAACTCACCATATTTCTTAGGAAGAATAAAATTAGAAGGTAAAGATGGAGAGTTTAAAATTGATACTGATGTATTAAAAGATACGGTTTCCTTAAAAGTAGGAGAAAATTCAATTTTTGATGATACAAAAGTGGGATTGGTAAAAAGCACATTTAAAAATGAAAATGAAATTGAAGAATTATTTAATGGAAAAGTAAGTAATATACAAGACTTTTTTGAAAATCTAGAAAAACAAGTAGAAGAATATTATAAATAATCCTGAAGAAGAAAGGATTTGGTGAATTTGAAAATATTAAAAATGAAATTATTTCAGGAAACTGCATGTTACAAAAAGCCATTTGCTTTTAAGGTCGCTGAAACTTATCCATTACCACCGTATTCTACTGTTATAGGAATGTTACATAAAATATTGCAAGCTAAATCTGGAGAATACTTTGATATGAATATTTCAATTCAAGGAGAATATGAAAGTATATTTAGTAATTATCAGAATCTACGAATGTATAAGGGAAAAGATAAGGTAACTGATATGCCTAGAAATGTACATCAACTTTTAAATATAAATCTAATTATACATGTAAAAGCAGAAGATAATATAATTGATAATCTATATAAAAATATAATAGATGGAGTTGAAACTTTTACATTGGGAAGAAATGAAGATATTGTAAGAGTTGATGAAGTGAAAATATTAAATAATATAAGTGAGGTAAATATTGTACCAATTACTACAAGTGCATATATTCCGGACTACATATCAGATGGTGATATAAGTGGTATTCATTATAGATTAAATTCTAAATATAGTATTAAAAATAATTTGAGGCAGTGGGAAAATGTTGATGTAACTTATGTAGAGGGAGATAAAAACGAAACTATAGAAGATGCAGCATCTGTATATATTGATGAGGATAATGATTATGTATTTTTTATGAAAGAAGAATAATTATATAAATAAAAATGCTTAATTTTGAAAGAAAATATTGCTATAAATTTCTCTGTTTTCTTTTTTATACAAAAAAAGTACGAGTATTAACTAAAAATATTTCAAAGATGCCTAATTTTAGAATGGAGGAAATTAGATGTTATATGCAAAATCAAAAGATGGAGAAAGTATAAAAGAGCATACTCATAAACTATTAGATAACTTGCAATTATTAAAAAATAAATATGGAAATTACATAGTAAATGATAAAGATTTTGAAATTGATAAATTTTGGAAAATGTTAGAGGTTATATGTTTATATCATGATATTGGAAAAGTATATACTCCTTTTCAAAACATGATTAGAAAAAAATTAGGATTACAATTAATACCAACTGAATTTAATTATAATATGGCTAAACATGAACAATTATCACCATTATTTGTTCCAGTGGAAAAATATGAATTTGATAAGAAAGAAAAGAAACTAATATATCAATCAATATATTATCATCACGAAAGAGATGGGTTAGAACTTGACAGAGAATTAGTAGATAAAATAATAGAAAAGGATATAATGCCAAGATTGGTAGAAATAAAAGAGGAGACTGGAATTGATACAGGAGATTTGAACTCAATATATCTATCATATGTATCTGAAATCAAGAGAATTAATGAAGAAAGTGAATTATATATAGAATATTGTTTATTAAAAGGCCTATTACATAGATTGGATCATGCGAGTTCTGCAAATTTAAAGATTGAAGATGAAACTAATGAAAATGTAAAAGATTTTATAAAAAATTTTATGGATACTAATAATTATAAAGAAAATGATATTCAAAAGTTTGCAAAAGAAAATTCAGAAAAAAATTTATTAGTGATAGGTTCTACTGGAATAGGTAAAACAGAAGCAGCTTTATTGTGGAGTAATGGATATAAAACATTTTTTACATTACCAATTAGAATAAGTATT
>CANRGN010000086.1 GCA_947630235.1 uncultured Clostridia bacterium | reverse complement strand
GTTTTAGAAACTCTTAAATGTATCCCTTGAACGAGTTAAACTTTTATATGATATACTATAACTCATTCTACTTTTCTGTTACTACTCTATAAAAATTGTTTTATTTTTACAAAATTCTTTTTATAAAAAACATTCTTTACAAAGTCAAGTACTTAATAAAAATTTTATTTAAAAGTATGAATAATATATAAATTATGTTATAATTTAATATATTATTTTTTAGTTATATTTATTCAGTAGAAACATTCTATGTAGTCAGATTGAAAAAAGCATTGCAATATATTTTTACAATCTGATATAAGAAAAAGTTTGCTATTGTTCTTAAAAAAATTCAATAAAGAGGTGAAATAATACATGTTAAATCAATTTTCTAGAACCGAATTGATAATAGGAAAAGATGGAGTAGAGAAATTAAAAAATGCTAAAGTTGCAATATTTGGAATAGGTGGAGTTGGATCTTTTGTTGTTGAAGGCTTGGTAAGAGCGGGAATAGGAAATTTTATGTTGGTAGATGATGATAAGGTTTGTTTAACTAATTTAAACAGACAAATAATTGCTACAAGAAAAACAGTTGGAAAAAATAAAGTAGAAGTTGCTAAAGAGAGAATATTAGATATTAATCCCAATGCAAATGTAGAGATATATCAAGAGTTCTTCATGCCAAATAGTAAAGAAATTTTAGATGATACTATAGATTATATAGTAGATGCTGTAGATACTGTAACAGCAAAAATCGAATTAGTGGTAAGAGCTCAAAAATTAAATATTCCAATTATATCTTGTATGGGAACAGGAAATAAATTAGATCCTACAAAGTTTGAAGTAACCGATATTTATAAAACAAGTATCTGTCCATTAGCTAAAGTTATGAGAAAAGAATTAAGAGCTAGAGGTATAAAAGAACTTAAGGTGGTTTATTCAAAAGAAGAACCTATTAAAATAGATGAAAATATAGGAGAAAGTTGTAAAACTGGATGCATATGTCCACCAGAAACTAAAAGAAAATGTACAGTTAGAAATCAAGTTCCAGGAAGTGTTTCTTTTGTCCCTTCAGTTGCAGGGTTAATTATTGCAGGAGAAGTAATAAAAGATATAATAAAAAAATGAATAATATAGTAATACTTTTATTTAACTAGTATAGAACTTTACTGCTGAATAAAAAGATACTGATAATTGTAATTTTTCTTACACAAAGGAGATTTTATGAGAAATAAACATTCTAAAAGAAAAAATATATTTATAATACCTATAATTTTAATACTGATAACGATAGGAGTAGTATTTTGGGTAATGAATAAAAATCAATTTAATAATAATGATTACATATCTGAAACTACTTCTGTTCCAGAAAAAAATGAAGGTGATAATATAGAATCAGATAATGAGATTAATTCTTCAAATATTGTAATAAACAATGATTTATTTGCTAAATATTATGAGCAAGCAGAAAGTTTATTACAAAGTATGACATTAGAAGAAAAAGTAGGGCAAATGTTTTTAGTTAGATTTCCAAACAGTGGAGTAATTGAAGAAATACAAAATTATAATCCAGGTGGTTACATATTATTTGGACAAGATTTTAAAAATGAAACAAGAACTTCAATTCTACAAAAATTGCAAGAATGTCAAAATGCAAGTAAAATTAAATTATTATTGGGAGTTGATGAAGAGGGAGGAACTGTTGTTAGAGTAAGTAATTATTTAGCATTTCGCTCAAGTAAATTTTTATCACCTCAACAATTATGGGCTAGTGGAGGATTATCTGCAATTTTAAATGATTCAACTGAAAAATCTAATTTATTAAAAAGTATTGGCTTGAATATGAATCTTGCTCCAGTGGCTGATGTGCCTACAAAATATTCATCTTTTATATATAAAAGATCATTTGGAAGAGGTGCAGAAGAGACTTCAAATTATGTATCAGAATTAATAAAAACTATGAACAATGATGGAATGATTTCAGCAATGAAGCATTTTCCAGGTTATGGAGATAATGTTGATACACATACAGGTGTTGCAATTGATGAAAGAGACTATAATGTATTTGAAACATCAGATTTTCTACCTTTTATAAGTGGAATAGAAGCAGGTGCACCTTGTATATTGGTAAGTCATAATATAGTAAAATCTATGGATGCTGATAAACCAGCTTCATTATCTCAAAATATACATAATATTTTAAGAAATGAATTAAATTTTTCAGGTATCATTTTAACAGATGATTTAGCAATGGATGCTGTAAAATCTTATGTTGAAAATGGTGAAGCAGCTATTCAAGCAGTTCTTGCTGGAAATGACATGATTATTTCATCTGATTTTATTAGTCAAAAACAAGAAATTATAAATGCTGTAAATGAAGGAAAAATTTATATGGAACAAATAGATAAAGCTGTTAAAAGAATATTGGCATGTAAATATATGTATAGTATAATATAATTTAATATAATATAAAAATAATGGAGGAATAATTTATGAACAAAATATTAAATGAAATTAAACAAATAATTAATGAAAATTTAGGATTATATTTACCAAAAGTGAAAACTAGTGATTTAGAAGAAAATGGTAATATTTATTATATGAATGGTAAAAACGGTACAGAATTTGATTGGTATGTAAATGATAAAATTTCTGAATTTATGGTATTTTATGATGATAAAGATAATCTAGGAGCTATAAAATTAACTCTTTATAGTGATGGTGGAATTTATATTTGTATTTATGGAAATAAGGGGAAAAAACTTATTAAGGAAGTACAAACAAAAATTGAAGTATCAAAAGAAGAGATATTTCAATTAGCTGTTACATTAAAAAACGAAGCTGATGATAAAGGAATTTTTGATGCTAGTATTGAAAAGATAAACTCAGATAATAAAATGCCATTAGATAAAGTAAATGAATTTAAAAATAATATAAAATATTATGAGAATATGATAAATCAAAATAAAATGTTTAATATGTTAGCTTGTGTTTCAAAAAAAATAACTGAAGAAGGTTGGAAAGTAGGATATATGGTAAAAGACGAACCACTTAATGAAAATGATAGTGGTTGGGTTTTTATGGCTGGAAATGAAGCTGATGAGTATGTTAATGATTCTAAAAATTTAGAGTTATTGAATATATACAGCGTATATCAACTAGATCCAGATATTTTGAATTATATCGATAATCCAGTAGGTATGAGATTTATTAGAATATCTTCTAGTGAATTTGAAATAGATAAAAATGATAAAGAAATTTATACAGAAAAAAGAAAATAGATTAGAGCAATAGTGGACTTTTTATTATGTCAGACTGTTAAAATATATTGCAAAGTCCACGTTAAATTGTTCGCGCGCCAATTTTGACAAAAATTG
>CANRGN010000085.1 GCA_947630235.1 uncultured Clostridia bacterium | reverse complement strand
TAGGGGGAATTTTTTTACTCATAGCTAGAAGCTTTCTAGAACCCCCTGTATAACAGGGGGTTTTCAAATACCAATAACAAAAAAGGATGGTATAAGGCGTGCTAAGCACGGTACCATCCTTTTTTTAGCTTTTTTATTTATAACGATTTTTATACCGGAAATAGTTTGCTATTTCATTCATAGGTAGGAATTAAATAGTTTTATACTTAGGTTCACACTATCCCTAATTCACTTTATATAATATTTCTATTTAATTATGTCCTAATCAACATTTTTTCATTTTAAATTTGTTATAATATATCATATATTTCTTTATATGTCAATTTATAAATTTCATAATATACACGTTTATATATTTTTAGCACCAATATATTCTCTTAAAATATGTACAGCTAAATTCCTATTCTCTACTAAATCCGAATCTGATGAAAAAGATATTAACACAGTTAAAATATTTTTTGAATCATTTGTTATCATAGCTCTTTCAGAATCACTAGTAGGGCTTCCATAAGGTCCATTTTCATCAGTAAATACTGGTAAATTTTCTATATTAACTATATCTTTTACTATTACTTTATATTTTTCGCCTAGTTTTCCAATTCTAAATTCTAAATGATTTCCTAATCAAATTTTTTTCATATAAAAAAAGAAAGGTATCTATACCTTTCAAAATTTTTATACATTTTCTTTTATATATTCAACTACATCAGAAACTGTAACAACTTTTTCAGCATCAGTATCTGGAATTTCCATATCAAATTCTTCTTCTAATGCCATTACAAGTTCAACTATATCTAATGAATCAGCTCCTAAATCATCTATAAAAGATGCATCCATAGTAACTGAAGCTTCAGATACACCTAATTGTTCAACAATTATACCTTTTACTTTTTCAAAAACTTCCTCTGTATTCATAATATACCTCCACAATTTATATTAAATTTTATATTCTAGTTTTAATATATGTTATTAAAATTGTCAAGTATTATTTTAATTTTCTTTAATTTTTTCAAATTCTTCTACCATTTGATTAACAGATCCACCTTTTGCAAAATCTTCAGCTTGCTTTAATGTAAAGTAAAATAACATTTCATCACTGCTTCCGTGAGCTTTAACTACTGGTTTCTTAACTCCTAAAAATAATGCTCCACCATATTCTTTATAATCTGTCATTTTTTTAAATTTTTTTATTGCTGGTAAACTTGGCACAGCACATATTGTTGAAAAAATATTACCTGTTAATGATTCTGTTAAAGAATTTTTTACAAATCTACCAATTCCTTCAACAGCCTTTAAAAATACATTTCCAGTAAAGCCATCTGTTATAACTGCATCAACATTTCCTTCAAATGGATCTCTAGCTTCTATATTTCCTATAAAATTTATTCCATTCTCTTTAGAATGTTCTTTCAAATAATTATATGTTTCTTTTACAAGTTCATTACCTTTTGTTTCTTCAGTTCCAATATTTAATAATCCTATTCTAGGATTTTTTATACCAAAATTCTTACTTAAATATATTGTAGACATTTGTGCAAATTGTACTAAATTTATCATTTTACAATTAGTATTAGCTCCAGCATCCATAAGTAAAAATTTTGATTTATATGCTGGTAACATTGGCGCAATAGCTGGTCTATCAATTCCTTTTATTCTTCCAACAAGAAGCGTAGCACCAGTAAGTAATGCTCCTGAATTTCCTGCAGAAACAAAAACATCCCCTTCACCAGACTTTAACATTCTAAATCCTACCACCATTGATGAATCTTTTTTATGTTTTATAGCTTGAGTAGGAATATCCTCCATTTCAATTTTTTCACTTGCATGTTTAATTTTTAATTTTGGAGAAATATCTGTTAAATTTTTTCCAAAAAATTCTTTTGACTTTGCATTTATTATTTTCTCATCACCAATTAAACATATTTCAGATTCAATTTCTCTTGAAGCCTTAACAGCCCCTTTAATAGTAGCATCAGGTGCATTATCGCCACCCATAGCATCTAATAATATTATCACTTTTTCTATCCCCCTGATTAATATTAAGCAATACTATTTTATTTTCTTTATAATAAAAAATCAAGTGTTTTTCAATAATTTAATAAAATAAATTATTGATATGCTAAAATGCTACTTTAGTACTTTTTTATTACATAAAAAACAAAAGATTTACAAAAATTGTAAATCTTTTGTTTTTATATAATTTATAAAAATTATTCAATAACTTCTGATACCACACCAGAACCTACTGTTCTACCACCTTCACGAATAGCGAATCTTAATCCTTGTTCGATAGCGATAGGAGTGATAAGTTCGATAGTCATTGATACATTGTCACCTGGCATAACCATTTCTGTTCCAGCAGGTAATTCAATAACACCTGTAACGTCTGTTGTTCTGAAATAGAATTGTGGTCTATATCCATTGAAGAATGGTGTATGTCTTCCACCTTCTTCTTTAGTTAATACATAAACTTCAGCTTTGAATTTTGTATGTGGATGAATTGTTCCTGGTTTAGCAAGAACTTGTCCTCTTTCAACATCAGATCTTTGGATACCTCTTAATAATGCACCAGCATTATCTCCAGCTTCTGCAGAATCTAATGATTTTCTGAACATTTCAAGTCCTGTAATAACTGTTTTTAATCTTTCTGATCTAATACCAACGATTTCAACTTCGTCTCCAACTTTTACTGTTCCTCTTTCAACTCTACCAGTAACAACTGTTCCTCTACCAGTAATTGTCATTGTATCTTCGATAGGCATTAAGAATGGTTGGTCAGTTGGTCTATCTGGAGTTGGAATATAGCTATCAATAGCTTCCATTAATTCTTTCATTGGAGCATATACTTCATCATCAGGATTTGTTGATGTGCTCTCTAATACTTTTAATGAAGATCCTTTAACGATTGGAATTTCATCTCCTGGGAAATCATATTGAGATAATAAATCTCTAACTTCCATTTCAACTAATTCTAATAATTCTGGATCATCAACCATATCGCATTTATTTAAGTAAACAACAATATATTTAACACCAACTTGTCTAGCAAGTAAGATGTGCTCTCTTGTTTGAGGCATTGGTCCATCAGCTGCAGATACAACTAATACAGCACCATCCATTTGAGCAGCACCAGTAATCATGTTTTTAACATAATCAGCATGTCCTGGGCAGTCAACGTGAGCATAGTGTCTGTTATCTGTTTCATATTCAACGTGAGCAGTATTGATAGTGATTCCTCTAGCTTTTTCTTCTGGAGCACCATCAATTTGATCATAAGCTGTATAATTAGCTTGTCCTTTTAATCCTAAATATTTTGTAATAGCAGCAGTTGTAGTAGTTTTACCATGGTCAACGTGTCCGATTGTACCAATGTTAACGTGTGGTTTTGTTCTTTCAAATTTAGCTTTTGCCATTTTTGAATTCCTCCTTTAATTTGGTTTTTATTTTTATTTTTTAAATTTAATAACAAATTTATTTATTGCATTTTATACTATTTATTTAGAAAATGCAAGTGTTTTATAAAAAATGGTTTTTTATTAATTTCTA
>CANRGN010000084.1 GCA_947630235.1 uncultured Clostridia bacterium | reverse complement strand
TTTCCTATTTTTAATCTTCTATATTTAGGAATTATCATAAACTCTGCTATACTATGTCCTTTTTCTGTTTTTTGCATATATTCATTTACCATAGCAAAACCCAGCAATTTATTTGAATTTTCCTCTTTGACAAAATAAGCTTCTCTAGTAGTATCTTTAAAGTAATTTTCAAACCATTTATATTCAAATATTGCTTCATCATTCATTTCATTTAAATCATTTAAACTTTCTTCAAATAATGAATATTGCAATAGTCTATACAGAATATCTTTATCTTTAATTTTTACTTTCTCTAATTTATATTTTATTTGTTACATTTTATTAATTTAATATTATCCTCCTTATTATCTTTTCAAATCATACCAAACATCAATCTCATCTTTGCAAGGTAATTCCGTCCACTTGTTTATTTTTCAGGACATATTATTCTAAATGATTTCTTTGCTTTATCATCATTTGAAAATGAGCCAGTTCTATCAATACGAGAATTTAATATAATTGCATCAAGCTCATTTAAATTAGTTTTATTTTGATTTTCTATATAAATCAAATAATCTACTTTTTCATTATAATTTGCCTTTAATATATAACACAATCCATATTCACTTGTATAAGTATCAATTTTTTGTATAGTTTCATAATTATTATTTTTAAATTCTTTAACATCAAAATCATTGGTAATTTCCAGTGTGTTAATATTATAATTTATAAAATTATATAATGTATTCGGATTTCCAATTTCTCTATAATATATTTTTGTTTCAAAATCTATTATATTATCATTATTTAAAGAATAAAATTTATACATTTTTTGATTAATATAATCGTAAATATAGTTAGTAGCATCTACAAACACATTTGCTATATTACTATCATTTTTAGCAATATACCATGTTTTAAATAATTGATTTGAATTTTTCTTATAATATTTTATACCTATAATATTGTACGTTTTTCCATACTCCTTATTATAGTCTTGGATTTCTATCTTTTCTCCATTAGTCAATTCATATATGTATTTTGAAATAATATTGCCATTAGCATTTTTTTCATTTTGTATATCTACTACTTTTCCTTTATCAAAAACTACATCGCAGTAAACATAATCATTATTTATATTATATGATAAGTCATTATTTCTTAAATATTTCTGTCTTAAATATACTGGTACAAATACATTAATAATAGAAGCAATAATAATATAAATAATAAGTATCCATTTTAATCTGTCTTTTTTCGTTCTTACATTTTTATTTTTTTGTTTTATTTCTTCTATCAAGCTATTAACTTGTTTTCTAGTATTAGTTGGCACTGTACCAAAAAATGTTCTGCTTATAGGAAATACTATTTTTTTTATATTTCCTGATTTATACTTTATTTCAATACTTTTGCATGTAAAATACCATATAAAAATTATAGTAAATAAAAAGAATATAACACTTGGCATATAATCAAGATTTACTGGATTTTTTTCTAATCCTATACTAATCCTTCCCCAAAAAGATAATTGACCTATAATCGGAAATATTATTCCAAAAATAGCCAGAATGAATGCTATAAAATCAAAAAAATTCAATGCGAACGAAAATCCTATTTTATATTTAATAGATAAAATATCTTCTATATAAAATTCTTGTATACCTTCTGTAAATGAATTATACTTTCTATCTCCATTTTTTAACCAATTACTTGTATTTTCGTATTTTCTGCTTAAATCATATTTTAACTCATTATTTAATACACTTATTTTTGTTTTAAATTTTGTATTTCTTGAACTTCTTTTCCCAAATATAGTTTTCAAAGAAACTTCAAATTGGTATTTAGCATTATTTTTTTCTTCGTAATTTGAATTTTTTATTTCATCTTTGGTAAGTGATGTAGTTAAATTGTTGCTTTGTATATCAAAATCATTTTTATTTCCAAACTTAATATGTACTTTGATTATTTCAGTTCCAAGATCTTGAGCAACTTCAGATAATTTCTTCTTTAAATCACTTTCTAATTTTAGAATGATATTTTCTACATTATCTACATTATCTACAATTTTTCTTAAATAAGTAATACTTTCATATTCTAATTTCCTAAATATATCTATACCACTTTTTACAGCATTTTTCGCCTTTACTATATCTGTAATACGATAACTCAAATCAATCTGAGCTAAAATAACTTGTCCATTTTTTAATAATATAGCTTGTGGTAGACACCTACGATTTTCAATATCTTCATTAATATCAATATAATTTGGTTTTCTCCCTTTTTCGATATACCCAAATCCTATAATTATTAAAACTATTAATAAAAATACAACTAATATCATTTATTATCCCTCTTATATCTTTATCTTTAATTTTTACTTTATCTAATTTATATTTTTCCTCATCTATCTATAATCATATATAGTTTTAATTTTTTATCACAATACCATAATCATCATACAATTCAATAATTTTATCACTATACTTTTCTTTAGCTTCTTTTATAAAATCTGACTTTCTATTTGCATGTGGAATTATTATTCCATCAACTATATTCAAACCTTTAAAATCTTCTAATTTAACCCAGTTTTCATCATAAGGTAATGCTGTTTCTATTGATTTTCCTAAAATTATACTTCCAGCACTCGAACCAATATATATAACTCCGTTATTTATGGCTTTTATTATTTTACTATCTAATTGCTTTTCCCTTAATTCTTTTAAAAGATAAAATGTATTTCCACCTATCACATAAATTATATCATAATAAGAAAAATCAATAACTTTTTCATAATTAAATTCAGTTATATTTTCTTCTTTTATGCCTAAATTTAAAATAGTTGCATATTCTTCTTCAAGCCATGTTCTATCAGTATCTTTTTCACCATCAACTGCAATAGTTATGTATAATAATTTTACTTTGTTTATATCTTTATTTAATAAGTCATAAAATTGTTTTTTTAGTTCACTATCTATTACTCCACAAGAAGTTAATACTATTTTATTCATTCAATATTTCTCTACTTTCCTTTATTTTATACTCTTTTTATAAAAAAGAATTACATCTTCTTTCTTTGAAAGATTGTCTTTTGATAACTCATACTCTATTACTGTTTTTATATAATCTCTAAATCCTAAATGAAAGTATATTTGAATATTTCTTACTGCTTCTGGCTCAACACCTAAAGATAATTCAGTATATCCTCTTTCTTTAAAATCATTTTCAACAAAATTATATAATTTTCTAAAATACCCTTTTCCCTCAAATTCTTTATTTGTTCTAAAAGCAGATAAATATGCCATACTATCACTTAATAAACCAGATGGTTCACTTATATCACCTATAAATGCAGAATCTTTTATATATGCAGTTATTTCACATATAATTTCATTATCTAAAAATCCAAAATACGGAATTATGCTTTTTTCATCATAATGTTTAAGTGCATTCTCTTTAAATTCAACCCATTTTTTATTACTTGGATGAATCTCAATCAAATAATTCCATCTTTTTAATAATTCATCTCTATTTGCTATCTTACATATATACTCTGACATACTATATCTCCTCTATTCTTTATCTAATAGTAGCCTAACTTCGTCCACTTGTTTATAATTGTTTCTCAAGCTCTATTTCATCTCTTAAAGGTATATCATTATCTCCAAGAGCTGGTACATTAGGTTTAATCTTTCTTACTTCTTCCATTGCATTTATATATAATTTTGTTAAGCAATATCCTCTTTTTTGATAAAATTGTAATGCTCTCATATTATCATTTGTAGTGATTAATCTCATTTTTTGGGAATTATTATTTTTCGCAATTTTTTCAACTTCTTTTAAAAGAACTGATCCTATTCCCATATTTTCTCTTTTACTATCTAATGAAACAATCTCACATATATCGTC
>CANRGN010000083.1 GCA_947630235.1 uncultured Clostridia bacterium | reverse complement strand
GAAAAATATAAAAATATTAGAAATAATTTAAAAAATAAAAATGAAAAATCAGATATTATTTTTGAAAAATTATTAAATAATGATTATATAAAAAATGTAGAAACAATAGCTTTATATAAAAATACAATATCAGAAGTTGATACTACTAAAATAATAGATTATTTATTAAGTATAAAAAAGATTGTTGTTTTGCCTAAAATTATAGATAATAATAAAATGTTATTTTATAAAATAAATAATACAAAAAAATTAAATAAAAGTAAATTTGGAATTTTTGAACCATTTGGAGAGCAGTCTAATTTAATATTAAAAGATGATATTGATTTATTTATTGTACCTGGTATTTGTTTTGATATAAAAAAGAATAGAGTAGGATTCGGAAAAGGATATTATGATTATTATTTAGAAAATACAAATGCTAAAAAAATTGGAATATGTTTTGATGAACAAATAAGTGAAGAAATAATTCAGACTAATAAATTTGATGTACAAATGGATTTTGTTATTACAGATAAAAAAGAATTTTAAATTTTATATTGACAATTATTATGCCTAGATATACAATGTATAAAAATACATTGTATATCTAGGCATAAATTTTTGGAGGTGATAATTTGAAAATAAATAAGGAATTATTAAAAGGAAGTACTACTATGTTAATTTTAAATTTGTTAAATTCTAATAATATGTATGGATATGAAATGATTAAAGTGCTTAAAGAAAAATCTGAAAATGTATTTGAAATGAAAGAAGGAACTTTATATCCAATTCTTCATAGTTTAGAAGAAACAGGTTTAATTGTTTCATATTGGGATGAACAAACTTTAAGAAAAAGAAAATATTATGCAATAACAGATGAAGGAAGAACTGTTTTAAAACAGAAAAAAGATGAATGGAAGCTTTTTTCAAATGGAATAAATAACGTATTAGGAGGTGTTTTATTTGCAAATTAAAGAATATTTAAATATAGTATGTGAACAGATAAAATATAAGCCAATTAGAGAAGATATATCAAATGAACTAAAAAATCATATTGAAGAAATTAAAGAAGATTATATTTCAAAAGGAGAAACTGAAATAGTGGCAGAAGAAAAAGCTATAGAGCAAATGGGAGATGGAGAAACAATTGGAAAAAATTTAAATAAAATTCATAGACCTAAATTTGATTGGTTATTAGCTATTTTTACAATTATATTATTAGGTTTTGGAATTTTAGTTGCATTTTTTAAGACACAAAATTCTGAACAAACAAATTATATTATTAAATTTGTAAAATATATGATTGTTGGATTAATATTTGGAGTGGGAATTTATTTTGTAGATTTTAAAAAAATTCAAAAACATTCGAATATAATTTATTTTTTTGGTTTGAGTATAATGATTTTAAATTGTTTTTCAAGTGTATATGTGAATGGGCTAAAATATTTATCATTATTTGGAAATAAATTTTCAGGTTCAGTAATATCTATTCCTTTATTTATAATATCTTTTATAGGAATGTTAGAAAATAAAAGTTCTACAATTAATTTAAATAAAGATGATAAATTTAATATTATCTTTAATGTTAAATTGTTTAAAATTATAATTTTGTGTTTAATTTCTATAGGAGCAATACTAATTAATTCAACACTACCAGCAACAATTATATTATGTCTTTCATATTTAATTATTGTAACAGTAAAATTTATTTTGGAAAGAAGAAGTAAATTATTAGTTGTGTTATTATGGGGAATACCTTTATTATTGAGTTTGATTTTTGGAATTTATTTGCTTTCAAATTCTATATCACGATATAGATTTAATAGAATACAAACTTTCTTTAATCCAGAATCAGATCCACAAGGAAGTGGATGGTTAATGTTAAAACGTAGAGAAATAATAAATTCTGCAAAATTATTTGGAAGTGTTAATGATTTTTCTTACATAAAGAATTTAATAGATGAAGGAACTGAATTTTCATTTATATCAATATTGGCACATTGTGGTTGGATAGTTAGTTTAGGTTTAATTTTAGCAATTATAGCATTTAATTTAAAAATAATTTTAGATTCTAATAAAGTAAAGGACAATTTTGGAAGATTGTTAATTATAGGAATATCTATTTTGTTTATATTACAAAGTGTGTTTAATGTTTTAGTTAATTTAAATTTATTTATAGAGTCTGGATTTAATTTACCATTTATATCTTATGGAGGTATTAACTTAATTGTTAATATTATATGTTTATCTTTGGTCTTTTCTATTTATAGAAGAAAAGATATTTTGTTAAAAAAGGATGTAAGTATTGAAAATACTAAAAGAAAATCTCAAATTATATTAAAATTAGAAAAATGGCTATTTGAAGAGCCTAGTGAAGAATAAAGGTTTTATAAGATAATTTTATAATTAATACAAATATGTAATAGTTATAAAATTATCTTTTTTATTCATTAAGAAAGTTCAATTTAGATATGCAAAATAAAAGTATTGCACACAATTTTTGTCAAAATTGGTGCACGAACAATTTAACGTGGATTTTGCAATTTATTTTATAGTTTGACATAAAAAATGTCCACTATTTTTCTTTATTTTTTAAAATTAATGTTATAATAAAAATATTAACTTATATTAGAATATTATATAAAGGAGTTTTAGATGAAATTAGTAATTCAAAGAGTTAAATATGCTAGAGTAAAGGTAAATGAAGAAATTGTTGGAGATATTAATGAAGGTTTTTTGGTTTTAATTGGAATAACTCATTTAGATACAAAACAAAAAGCAGATTATTTAGCAAGAAAATTATGTAATCTAAGAGTTTTTACTGATGAAGTTGGAAAAATGAATTTAAATATTAAACAAATTGGTGGAAAACTTTTAATAGTATCACAATTTACTTTATATGCAAATTGTGAGGATGGAAATAGACCATCTTTTGTAGATGCAGCTAAACCAGATATAGCAGAACCATTATATGAATATTTTTGTGAGAAATGTAAAGAAGAAGGGTTAGAAATTCAAAAAGGAATTTTTGGAGCAGATATGAAAGTAGAATTATTAAATGATGGACCAGTTACAATTGTTATGGAAAAATAGAATTAAAGATTTTTTAAATTTTTTGTATAAAGGGAGTTTTTTATGGAATATAAAATAATAGCTACTGATTTTGATGGAACTTTATTAAGGAGTGATAAAACTATTTCAAAAGAGACTGAAGAGACTTTTTTAGAGTTAAAAGAAAAAAAATATTTAATAGTTGGAGTAACAGCAAGAAATTTATCTAGTGTAAAAAGAGTTTGTAATATTAATTTGTTTGATTATTTAATATTGAATAATGGAACATATATTTATGATATTAAAAATAAAAATGGTAATCAAATAGGTAGTGTAGATTATAAAATTGCTAAAGAAATAACAAATTATTTTGAAAATATTTCTTATGAAATCGATTATTGTTCTATAGAAAAATATTATAGTAACATAGAAAAAGAGAATTTTCAATTTATAAATAGTATTGATGAAATAAAAGAAATTATTTCTAGGATGAATATTTTTGTTTCTGATAATTCAAAAATAATAGAGTATAAAGAATATATTGAAAAAAAATGGAAAAATGTAGATTGTTTTGTTATGCAAGATACAGATTCTTTTAGTAATAAAAAATGGCTTGTAGTTATGCCTAAAAGTTTTAGCAAATTATTTGCTATAGAATTATTATGTAAAAATTTAAAAATTAATTTAAATTCTGTAATATTTTTTGGAGATAGTGGGAATGATATAGAAGTAATCCAAAATGTAGGTATGGGAGTTGCAATGGCAAATGCTATAGATATAGTAAAATCAAGAGCTAAAGCTGTTACATTATCAAATGACGAAAATGGAATTTCGGTTTATTTAAAAAGAATATTAAAATTTTAAAAAATTTTTTAAACTTTTTCCAAAAAACTATTGCATAAAAAAAACTTAAATGCTATAATAATTTTCGTTGGTGATAATAACGAAGAGAAAATACCTGTTCCCATGCCGAACACAGAAGTCAAGCTCTTTAGTGCCGAAAATACTTGTGGGTTACCCTACTGGAAAAATAGGAAGTCGCCAATTTTAAATATTCCTCGTTAGCTCAGTTGGTAGAGCGCTCGGCTGTTAACCGATAGGTCGTTGGTTCGAGCCCAACACGAGGAGCCAGCGAAGTTTCTGTTCGAACTTTATAGAACAGAAGATATAAAATCAATCAGTTAAACTGGTTGATTTTTTCTTTTGGAAAAAATCATCCTAAATCTGTAAAGAAAGGATGGTGTAA
>CANRGN010000082.1 GCA_947630235.1 uncultured Clostridia bacterium | reverse complement strand
TGTTGTAAATAGGCTACGGCTCCCCATTCCATGCTTTTCATCATATGACTATTTAAGGTTGCTTCATAATGTCTTCCAATTACATATGCTTTTGCTACTTGAATATCTCGCCATGAATACACATTTGGTTTTATTATGACTTTGTTTGCTGCTTCAATTGAAGCTTTTTCATTTATTGGATTTAATTCTGCATCACTTGGTTGAAGAGCACCATCATAGCCGGTTTCAAATTTGCCCACCCATAAGCCATTCGTATTAAATGAGGTGAATGCTGGATGCGTTAACCACTCTCCTTCTTTGCTTCCGTTTTTTGTTTCTTCATCCTTGCTTTCAAATTCTATATTGATTATTTTGGTTTTATCACTTACTGTTCTCATATTCATATCTTCTTCGTTGGTAAATATTTCATATCGGTATCTTGGAATCCAGACAAAATAGCTCTCAATATCATTTTCATCTATTGGTTCATTTGCTCCGGGATCTTCTATTCCATCTCTTAATATTACGGCATTTGCCCATTGTTGTTCTCCATAACTATACCATTTCTTGGTTTCATCTGCTCTTGTAACAGATCCATTTTCTTCATTGATTGTTATTGGTATTAATTCTCCATCTATTACTGGATCTGTTCCATGTAATATTCCTTCTGTATATGGCTTTTCTCCTAATACACTTTCTACTATTACTTTTGATTTATGCATTTTATTCATTGCATCATCTTTTACTGTTACATCTTCATCCATCCATATTCGAAGTTCATATTTCTTTTCTTCACTTGGTTTTAGTTTTCCACTTTTTATTTGTCTTCCTTCTTTTGTTCCAGCTATTTTTAAATTATTATATTTGTCATATTCTCCTAAATTTGTTGCTACTCCTTTAGTTCCTTCTTCACTTAATGATATTTTTACATATTCACTATTTAATGTTGTTTCTTCTAACATTTCTAAATTGATTGTATAATCTGCATACTCTTCACAATTATTTTTGATACTAAAACTATATGGTTTTAACTTTAATCCTTCTTCGTCTAATATTGGTTGTGTTTTTTCTATTAATATACTATTTTCTTCATTTTCTATTGTTACATCTAAACATGTTGTTCCTACTACATTTTCTCCTGTTTGCTCTTTTGTTATTGTCCATAATGCATAACTTACTCCCATTGTTATAATTAATAATACAACAACCACTATAGCTATTATTATTCTTTTCTTATTTTCCATTACCATCACCTTATTCTATACAAAAAATTATAACACTTGATCTTTCCCCTATGTCAAGTTGAAATTATTATTTTAAAACATTATTCATTATATTTAAAAAAATGTAAAATAATATTTTTTATTTTACACATTTATATATTATTTTAAAAGGCAAGTACTATTCTAAAACCGGCTTCATAATAAATATTACCATAAAGATCTCCAAAACAAAAAATTCCCGAACTTGTTCCCATAAAAATATTGCCCCCACGGCCAAACCAAGGATATTCATTATTAACAAAGGTTGCTCCATCATCATACCAACTGCTAATATTTTCAAACGGACCCATTTCTTTTGTTGCATCTCCTAAAAAACCTCGGTTATATGTATTTCTATTTAAGCTATAATCATATTTATCATAGTATCTTTCATCGGTTGGCATGGCTATTCCCTCGGTTAACTTTGTAATATTATGGTCTATTTCTACACCACTATCATTACATTCTGGACAAGTTAGTTCCCCTATAAATCCTGAGTTATATGCATTATGACGACCTGATGCTAGTTTACCTGTTTTTCCATCTCCTGTACTGTTATCATCTATTCCAGCCATCATATATTCCCAGGCTCCTCCACTCATATCATAGACTCCAGTGTAATTATTAGTTGTACTTGCTACGACACTTACTTTATTAAAATAGTTTGTATTATACTCACCATCTGCTCCAGGTGATGATACTCCTCCATATTCATTACATGCTAGAGGTGTATTACTACATAATTCATTTGTTCCCGTAAGGCCTGTGGTTGGTTCCTGTCTCGCTGCATAGCCTGTTAAATAATTTGTACAGTTATTAATTCTGACACTTTGATGACTTCCATATTTACTTTGTTGCAAATAGGCTACGGCTCCCCATTCAGTGTTCTTCATCATATGACTATTTAAAGATTCTTCATAATGTCTTCCTATGGTATATGCTTGAGCTATTTGTATTCCTCGCCAGGAATATTCATTTGGTTTGATTATGACTTTATTTACTGCTTCGATTGAGGCTTTTTCATCTATTGGATTTACAAGAGATTTCCATTCATCAGCAGCTCCATCATACCCTGTTTCAAATTTGCCTACCCAAATTCCATTTGTATCAAATGATGTGAAGGCTGGATGGGTTAGCCACTCACCCATTCTTGTTCCATTTTGAGGTTCAACTTCTTTTGATTCAAATTCGACATTTATTATTTTAACTTTATTTTCTTTTATTCCTAGTCCATCATAATTTGCTTCATCAAATATTTGATATCGATATCTTGGTATCCAGACAAAATAACTTTCAATGTCAGCTTCATCTATGGGTTGATTTTCTCCTGGATCAACTTTTCCATTTCGCAAAATAACTGCATTTGCCCATTTCTGATTTTTATAATCATACCATTTTTCTTTTTCATCTGCTCTTGTAACTTTACCATTTTCTTCATTGATTACTATTGGTATTAATTCTCCATCTATTACTGGATCTGTTCCTTTTAATTCTTTATCTATATATTTATTATTAAAATATAATGTACATTTTGTTTTACTTTTACTTAAGTTTTTTATTAATGGTGCCCACTCATCTTTATTCCATATAACACTTGCTCCATTATCACATTCACCATCTATAAATACTAATCCTTCATCATTATCTTTACTTGGCATTTCATTTATTTTTTCATTTCCTTTATAAAATGCTATATCTAAATTTTCATTGCTATTTCCATTTATCAATTTTTTTTCATACTTACAAAATGTTAATATATTTAATACACTTATTGATATTATTATGCTTATACTTAATATTTTTCTTTTTTTATCCATTTATAATCACTCTATTCTAAAGTAATTATAGCACTTAACCCCCCCCCCTATGTCAACATATTTTCATTATTTTAAACCACATTATTATATATTTTTTCAAAAATTTAAAATAACAAAAAATAAATGAAATGTGCAAATTAAAATAGAATTTACTTTACACTTTTATAATTACATAATATACAAATTTTCATTTAAATAGCTAAAACAAGTCGAAAACCAAGTCTTCCGTCATTATGTCCATAAGTACATTGAAAATCAAATATGCCTGAACTTCTACCAATGTAATTTAATCCACCTCGTAAAACCCATGGAAAAGCAGAAAATGCAAATGATGCTTCTTCTTCATACCAGCTTCCAATATTTATTATTTGTGAATTATAATTTTGAGTTTGGAAAGGTCCCATTTCTTTTGTTGCATCTCCTAATTTTCCTCTAAAAAATGTTGTATAATCCATACTATATTCATATTTATCAAAATATTTTTCATCAGATGGCATATTTATTCCACCTGTTACTTCTGTAATGTCAGGATTTACAACTACACCAACATCTCCACATTCTGGGCAGGTTAGTTTTCCATTAAATCCTGAATTCCATATATTATTGCGACCTGCTGATAATTTGCCAGTAACACCATCTCCAGTACTATTATCATCAATAGCAGCCATAACATACTCTTGATTTCCTCCATTCATATCGTACACTCCAGTATAGTTATTGGTTGTACTTGCGACTACACTTTGTTTATTAAAATAATTAGTATTATAATCGCCATCTTCTCCTGGAGAATTTACACCTCCATATTCATTGCAAGCTTCAGGTGTGTTGTTACACAACTCTACAGTTCCCGTATACCCAATAGTTAATTCATATCTTGCTGCATAACCTGTTAAAAAATCAGTATTATTATTTATTCTTACCTTTTGATGACTTCCATATTTACTGTGTTGTAAGTATGCTACAGCTCCCCATTCAGTATTCTTCATCATATGACTATTCAAAGATTCTTCATAATGTCTCCCAATTACATATGCTTTTGCTATTTGAAAATTTCTCCATGAATATACATTTGGTTTTATTATAACTTTATTCGCTGCCTCAATTGACGCTGCTTCATCTACTGGGTTTACTTCTGCTTCTCTAGTACTTCCTGCTCCATCATATCCGGTTTCAAATTTGCCAACCCATAGACCATTTGTATTAAATGAGGTAAAGGCTGGATGCGTTAACCATTCTCCTTGTTTACTTCCATTTTGAACTTCTTCATCTTTACTTTCAA
>CANRGN010000081.1 GCA_947630235.1 uncultured Clostridia bacterium | reverse complement strand
TTTTAATATATTCTCAAATCTATCAACTATATATAAATTTTTTTCATTATCTATTGCTATAAAATACATAGATTCAGCTCCTGCGATTTCTGTAACCCATTTTTTAGTACTAAAATTATATAGGCTTTGTTCATCACTTATATTGATTTTTTTTATAATATATAAAGAATTATTAGATGAAGTATCTTCTATATTAACAGTTTCTGATACTTTATCCATTTTATCTTGTAATTCATTTACAGTTTCATACGAACTATTTATTTGAGCTTGAAGGTCTGTAGATTTTTGAATTTCTGTTTCCTTATCACTGCTAAGTTTATAAATAAAGATTCCCATTATTATTATTGCAATTATTGATAGTAATAGAAGAAATATTAATACACTTATTTTTGTATCTTTTCTTTCTTTCATTTTCACATCACCTTTCTTTTGTTAAATTACTTATACAACTAAATTATATAGTTTATGTTATTTTTTGTCAATTATATTGGAAAATTGTACATAATAAATTTACTATTATTATATGTTTTTTTGTATGTAAAATTCATACTGATTATAAAATTTATTTGTACTTAAATATATTTAATACACATTTAACATTACTCCCAATTTTCGCAAGTATAATTTTATGAACATTACATTTTTGTAAATTCAAATTGTTTTCCCAAGCTATTCAAATTTACCTTCTAATTAAGACACTCCCTTCTGGAATATTATGAAGTGTTATTGCTAAAGCAAGCATATTATCTTTAACTTTATTTATGTTTAAAAATCTATTTGATAACATCAAAAATCCTACTCCAGATATTACACCTAAACTACAAATAAAAGCACCTAATAATTTATTTTCATAATTATCAAGTGCTGGAATAATTAAAGACCATATTGCTGCTGCAATCATAACTCCTGCAGAAAATCCTAATAAAATCTTTTCAATTTTCTTGTTAATTTCATTTTTAAATAGAAATACAATTCCAGCTCCTAAAGTGGTTCCGAAAAATGGAATAAGTATTCCCATTACTATATTAAAATTATCATTCATAAATCTACCAGCTTTCTTAATGTATAGTATATAATATGAAAGCTTGGCTTTTTATGTTATATAAATTTATTAATTTGCAGACATAACAATTTTTGCAGTTTCGTCTTCTTCATTAAATGAAATAGTAACAATATAAGTATTACTATCATCAACTTTTGTTAAATAAATATCAGAATCTTTATCATTTAATTGCCAATCATCTTCAAAATCTTCACAATAGCTAGTTATATCATCTTTAGTAATTGATTTTAACTCTACATCATAATAAAATAAATGATCATCTTGACTTTCATTTTGTGATAAATCTGTTATTTTTCCCTTTTCAAAATTAGGTATACCATAATTTGTTAAATCTGGCCAAGAATAACTTTTTACATCTTCTTGAACTTGTTTTTTTTCTACAGTATTTTTATTTTCTTCTTTCTTTGAGCAACCAGTCAAAAGACCTAAAATACAACACATTATTAAAACAATATATATAAATGAAAAAATTTTTTTCATTTCTTACCTCCTTATACGTAAAATATATTTATATTATAACATATTATAATAAAATTGGAATAATTGTAACTTATTTTTCATAAAAATGAAACATTTATCTAGCAATACTTTTTATTCTACAAACATTTTTCTTCTATCATCTTTTTATACTGTTCAACAAGTTTATATAAACTATCAACCTCTATATATTCATCTACTTCATGTGCTGTTACAGGTCCTGCACCTAAAATAATTCTATTATTATTTAAAAAACTCGCTTCTGTAATAAAATTACTAGTTTTATTTAAACCATCAATCTCGTTAAAAAAAGAAGATATTTTATTAATTTCAAAAACATTTGCCATATACTTTTCTTTTAAAATATTTATCTTATCAATTATCTTTTTTTCTGTTATATTATTTATCATTCTAAAATCAACTAAAAATTCACAATAATCTGGAACAGAATTTATCGCAGTTCCACCTTGTATTTTTCCCACATTCATTGTTGTATAAGGTATATCAAAATTATAATCTTTTTCTTTCTTTATTTCACATTCATAAAAATAATTTAATTCTTTAATAAATTCTATTGCACTCATGATAGCATTTTTTCCTTTATCAGGATTACTTGAATGAGTTTTTATTCCTTTAAATGAAATTTTATACTCCAATAAACCTTTACTTCCAACTAACATTTCATTATTAGTTGGCTCTCCAATAATTATTGTATTTGGAAAATTTGTTTCACATTTTAATACATCTTTAATTCCAGAAAAACCTATTTCTTCGTCATAAGTTAGATAAATTTTAATACCTTTTGATAATTTACTAAAATCAATTTGTGAAACCGCTGAAATTATTGCAGATATTCCAGATTTCATATCACAAACACCTAGTCCATATAATCTATTATTTTCTTTAGTAACTGTAAATTTATCATATTTCCATCCATCTGTATATTCAACTGTATCAGTATGTCCTACAAAACCTATTGCTGATTCTTTTTTATTACTCATTATCAAACATTTTCCTCTTTTTACTGTTATAAATCCGAATAGATGATAATACATTTTCTGTATAATCTAATATTTTTTCATTTTCTTTATCTTCTATTGTGTTAAATTCTACCAATTTTTTTAATATATCTTCTACATTTATCATATACTCACCTCCAAAGATTATTTTTGTAAATCTTCATTATTTAAATTAGAATTTTTGTTTTCTTCAATTGAATCAAAATTATTTATTCCTTCATTTGAATCAATATTTTTAATTTCTTCACTAGAACTAGAATTTTCAATTGCATTCTTAATACTCTTTTTATCCAATAAATTAATATCCAGCTCTAAAAAAATATTTCTAACAGATGTAACATTTCCATCAACTCTTTCTCTTTCAACATCCTGATAAACATTAGGAATTTGATTAAAACCAATCTTACGAGCTATTCCATAAGACATAGATTTACCTTGTTCAAGTGTTCTCATATACATTTTCTTATACCCTAAAGCTTTAGATTGCATAACCGAATATAACATTAATTGTGTTCCTAGTCCTGTTCTTCTATACTCATCTAATACAGCAATATCTGCCAAATACATAACATCTTCATTGAAATTTACTGGTTGATCTTTTCTAACACCTTTTTCTATTACTACTATACCAATACAATCTTTTTCATTATATGCTCCATATATGTACCCTGCTTTTTTATATTTCATAAAAATTTCTTGTATTTCCTCTTCTGTATACTTTTCGTTATAAGGTGGTTCTTCAAACACTTTATATACCCTTTCAAAATCTTTAAAACTTTCAACTTCTTTAATTTTTCCTTTCATATTGTTTTCCTCCTTTTTTATTTTTTAGTAAAAATATAAAAAAATAGATATAAAAAAGACTATATATAGAAAATTCCTACATATAGTCTTTAATATATCTATTTACTAAATATTTTTAAACTATCGTAGGCACAGCATTTTAAGCCTGTACCTACGCAATTTTTATTGCAATAGTTACAAGCTTCTAAAATGATGATGCAATTGATTGTTTAAAAATATTCTTAATTTCATAAATTTACCTCTTTTCTTTATAGTAGATATTTTAACAAACTTTTACCATATTGTCAAGAATAATAATGTACTTTATTAATTTCATCATCTGTTTTTCCTTTAGCAATTTCACAAGCTAAAATTGAAATAAGAGTTACAAATTCACAAGATTTCATATATACCACCTATCTAATTTATATGATATCTTTATAATATTTATTCTATAATATTTTTATATTATTTTTTAGTTAAATCATAGCTTTGTTCAATCAATTCTTCAACAAGCTTTCTATCACATTTTTCACTTATTATTATAGTATTCCAATGCTGTTTATTCATATGGTATGCTGGAATTATATAGTCATATGTTTTCCTTAACAAATCAGAATAATCTGGATCTGTTTTTATATTTAAATATAAACTACCTTTCACATTCATAATCAAAGCAAACCATTTATTATTTTCTCTATGCTTCATTGTAACTGATTCCATATCATCTGGAAATGGATAATCTTCATACGTATTAGCAAGTTCTAAACAAAAATTTATAATTTCTTCTTTATTCATTTTAATATTCCTTTTACTATTTTTTTAATTTTCCCCAAAAAATTTAACTCATATAAATGTTTTTATTAAAGCAAAAAGCTAAAGGTTATTCTGGAACTCCATCTACAACCAACACTAATGAAAAAACTGCAATTTGAATATTTCTAGCATACTTTGCAATTTCTATTGCAAAATTTAAATATTATTCCATTTTTCTCCTTGTATATATTAAATTTCATAGATAATATAATATTTTGTTATTAAAATCAATATTTATATAAATTCATAATCCAATAATTCAATTTTGTTTGATATATATTGAGCTTTATTTTCTAAATCTTTATTTAAATCTGTAGATAAATATTTTTTATTATCATCAGGAAATACAGTAA
>CANRGN010000080.1 GCA_947630235.1 uncultured Clostridia bacterium | reverse complement strand
TAGTTGCTACGTCACTTTGGTTAGAATTTAAGTATTTGAAGAAAAAAAGCAAATTTTTAGTGCAATTTTTGAATTATGTTACAAAAATGTTACAAAGATACATATGAAAAATTGTGTGAACATAATAAGTAAAATGTAATGAAAAAATAATAAAAAGGCTTAAAAAGATAAATCCGTAAGCCTATATAATTAAATGAAAAATAAGGTTATTAACAAACAAAGTTTTTTGTGGTATAATAAAGGAGTAAGATAAGATTTTTTATAAAAATCGATAATATTTTACTTTATATATAACAAGTAAAATTAAAATTGCATAACAAAAGAAAAATATAGAAATACAAAGGAGAAAAAATGATGAAAAAAATGAATTTTAATATACAAACACCTGAAACCCTTGTGGCTGTACACACACACACACACACACACACACACACACACACACACACACACTAATACCCTTTAAAAGAAGAAAAAAATATAAAAATTTAGGTTAGGCAATTTTGTCTAGCTTTTTTGTGATGTTTAAAAATATCAAAATATAAAGAAAAATATAGTGATGATAAAAATATAGCTAAGGATTGAGATTCGATTATTAGATATAGATAGCTATTTTTTATTCGATATGGAATTTGTTTACTAAAATATCGGAATTTTAAATAATCAACTTATTTGAGTTTTTAATGTATATAGATTATGTTTATACTCTTTTGCGATTTATGAAAGTGTATATGTAAAGGTTTATAGGTAAAGCCATTATTAAAAACCTAAATATATTATACAAGGATTGGTGATAATATGAAAAAGAACAGTAGAAAAGTATTAATTGTGACATTGATTTTAGTTGTAATAGTTATATTAGCTGTATGTGTAGTGGTAGAAGTAATGAAGAATAATCAATGGTTTGGAAAAGAAGAAGTAACTCAAACTGCTAATGGTGGAAAGGCAGATATGTTGGCGGATACATATGAAGATGCAACTGAAAATAAAAAATCTAACCCAGATGCAGAAGCAAAGAAAAAAATAATGGAAGAATTATCAGAAAGTTGGGATGAAAGTAAAGTAAAAAAAGAGAAAATTAAAATATCAGCAGAGAATGAAATAGAAGTAGTAGTACCAGTTCCAGTAGGGTATACTGCTTCAAAAGTGGAAGGAGAGAATACAGTTGATGGCGGATTTGTAATATATGAAGGTGATGAAGAAGTTACTGGGGAGAGTATTGATGATGAAAAAGTAAAAGAAGCTCAACAAACAAGAAATCAATGGGTGTGGGTGCCTGTATATGATGTAAGTGATATGTATGGAATAGATGCAAATGGAAAAATGTGGGGAAAATTATATAATTTTAGTGACGCAGGAAGAACTGCAGATAATTGGTCTGAACAAGATGGTAAGATGATTATATCAAAAAAAACTAGCGATAGAGAGCCTGACTTGGGTAGTTATGATAAAGATGATTATCTATCAAGGTATTTATCTGAAACAGATAGAGAACAGTTAAGCAAAGAATTAAAAAATACTTTTGAAAAAACAATAGAAAGTATAGAAAAATATGGTGGCTTTTATATAGGAAGATATCAAACAGGTGGATTAAATGAAACAGCAAAGGTAGTAAAAGGAGATACAAATATAGCATCTCAAACGTGGTATACAATGTATGAAAAATGTAAAGCCTTAAAAGGTGAGAATAGAAATGTAGAAACAAATATGATATGGGGGTGCCAGTGGGATAGGACATTACAGTGGCTTGTAGATACTGAAGAAAAAAATTATGAAAAGGTAGGCAAAAATTCAACTGATTGGGGAAACTATCAAAATAAATCTATTCAATATACAGATATAGATGGGATAATAAAAACAAGTGGAGCATCTAGCAGTAGTAGTGTAAGAATACCTAGTGGAAGTGCAGAAGTAACAAAGGCTAATAATATATATGATATGGCAGGAAATGTATCGGAGTGGTCTTTAGAGAGGATGGTTCGCGGTGGCAGTTACATCAGCAACGGCGTCGGCATTCCGGCAGATTTCCGCAGCAGCAGCTACAGTCCGATCGGTTGCTACGACAATATGCGGGTGTCGTGCAGCACTTTACGTAGTACTGTAAGCTAAAGGCGATAAACTTTAAATTATATCATACAAAAATATGTCAGGTAGTAAGAAGGGTAGAGAAAAGAAAAGTAATATAACTTGCCAAATGCTGGGAAGCATTTGGCAAGTGGGGATAAATCAAAATGCCTATTCATCCGATAACAGGAGGAATCGCAGTGGCAATTACAACAACAACGGCGACAACAATCCAGCAGATTACCGCAACAACAACAATCCGAACAATAGCAACGACAATATACGGGTGTCGTACAGCACTCTAATATTCTTCCAGATTATATGTTTCAAGGAATGTATACAGTGAAATATTAGGATATTAAAGAGATTTATTCCTTGCTAATATAGCTAAAAATGTATCATTAAAATATGTGTTAGTAAGAAAATGCTGAAAATACATATTTTAAGAAAGTTGAAAAAACTCTTTTTATTATATTTGTTAATTGATTGATAACAAATAATATGCAAAATGATATTTTCATTTTGCAAAAAATTATAAAAATGTTTATGTGTATAAATTTAAGTTTATTTATAATCACAATATAAATAATATATAGTTCATGGAAATCAACAAATTGATAAGAATCATGAATTTTAATAAATAGATTTTGATGACACGGCTGAAAATGTGATAAAAAATAAACTTATATTTATACACATAAGTGCGAAAAATGTCGAAAAAAGTCGAATAAAGATTATAAATATAAAATATATTTACAATTATAACATATTTCTTTCATCTATGTTTTTAACGCTACTATGAGAATAAACAATATAATAATAACTAAAAAGAGGAAAGGAGATTGTTTTATGAGTGGAAAAAATAAAAAAATAACAATAATCATAAGTATTATTGCAATAATAGTGCTAATAATGGTTGGTATATTCACAAATAGTGTAAAAAATGTGGATAACACTGCCATGCAATTAACTGCAGAGCAACGAAGAACAGCTGAATACAATGTTATTGAAGGCGATGGTAAAGTTGATAAGACAAGTGATAATGTAGAATTTAGGGTTTATTTTACAAGAAATAATTTGAATAATCAAGATAAAGCAGATAAAGTAGATGGAACTTGTAAGCCAATTGATGGTAAAGATACTCTATTTATGGAATTGAATGTACTAGATAGTGGAACTTTAAAAAATGGAAAAATTACTATTGAAGGAAGTAATTTTGATTATAGTATGTTTATGGTAAAAGACTATGTTCTTAAAGAAAATTATATATCTGATGATGTAAAAGAAATAAAACTAAATGATTTAAATCCAGGTACACAAAAATTAATATTTGGAAATGTAATTGCAGATATAGGAAATAATACTAAAAATTATAGTAATAAAAGTACTATAACATTAGAAGGAACATATGCTCCAACGGATGGAGAAGAAGTTAAAATTAGTAAACAGTATACTATAACAGTTGATTGGTATGGAGAGTTGAATGCAAAATTAAATACATATAACTCTACATATTATTATGATAATATAAAATCTAATAAAATAGATTTTAATTTTCAAGTAAGCGAAACAAAAAAAGAATTATTATTAAAAGATGTAATAGCAACAGCTGAAATTCCAAAATTAAATGATTTTGATCCAGAAAATGTTGAGTGTTCAGATTCAAGTGTAGATGTCAAATATGAAAAAGAAAATAGAAAACTTACATTGACAAGAAGCAGTATGGTAGATAATAATGGTAATATTACAAAAAGCCTATCAAGACAAAATAACTTTAAAGTAACTGTTACATATCCAGAAGAAGCTTTTAATAGTATCACAGAATATACAGAATTATTAATTCCTGTAACAGGTCAATATATAGGATATAATAATCCAAATGAGCAATTTAAAGATAAAGACAAATCAAATGTAGTAAAGGGAAAAATATCAATAATATTTAAGCAAACACCAGAACCTAAACAAGAAGTGCCTGGGCCAGTTAGGCGATATAGATATGCATTTGGTATTCAAATACAAAATAAAAACTGGGTAACTAAGCCAAATGGAAGATATGTTATGTCTAAACAAGACATTCTAAACTTATATGATAATTCTGAATATGAAGGAAGTTATGAATATACAGTTCGTTGGTCTGCATATAGTGGAAATGCTGATGTAGTAGATTCTTATGAAATGACTGAAACCAAAAATGAAAATGTTGATGAAGTTTATGGAGATAAATTTGATGAAAAAGTTATTAGCGATTACATAATAAATAAAGGAATATATTTTTCAAATGCAACTAAAGCTCTAGGTGAAGAAGGATATATTTCTGTTTATAATGAAGAAACAGGTGAATTAATACATACATTTACAAACAAAGATTGGGATACTTATACATCAAAGAATTTATACAATTATTCAAATGAATCAAAAATTGATGAGTTAGAAGTAGATCAAATTAAGACAGCTGAGGTTAAGCATATAAAAATAGTAACAAGCAAGCCTATAGAAGATACTTATTTATATGTATATAATGTAAAAGAATTTGATAAGGAAAAATTAACTGGAGCATATAC
>CANRGN010000079.1 GCA_947630235.1 uncultured Clostridia bacterium | reverse complement strand
ATAACTTTTACTTTATTTTCTAAGCAAAAATCTATTATTTCTTTGCTTACCTTTTGAGATATGTAATCATCAATTTTACTTAATTTTTCCCAATATCTTTTGTGATCTTTTTCTTGGAGTTTGGTATTTATTTGCCTATGCTTTTTTATATCTGATATAATTCTTTTGGTTTTGTCTTTGTATTCATTTCCACCTTTGATAAATTTGGATTTTAAGAACTTACCTTTACTATCTAATAAAATGCATATTGCAAAATTATCGTAATTTGAAAAGCTAATGCCACATACTTTTAAATATTTATCTTGCATTCTTTCTTTTACTGATCTTATATCTTCTACTTCTTGCTTTATGGGAATATGAAACATAATATAATTCGAATGGATAACTAGTGTTGGAGATAAAACTCCTAACCCTAAATCAAAATCTCTACCTTTTAGCTTTGCCTTATACCAGTTCCACTTTTCACCATTCCAAAGTTTTAAATATACAGAATCATTTGTTAAATCTTTATACATTCCTTTATAGAAAACTAATTTGTTGTTAAACTCTTTAGTTTGAGATGGTTCTTTTTTATTTGAAGAATTACTTTTCTCATAATTTTTAAACCTTGATATATAACTTCTTACTGCTCCTATTGCTTGATTTATTGCTGACCTCCTTAAATAAACAGGTAAATCTAAATCAATATAATTTTTAGGCTTTTCACCTTGTCTACTTATAATTGTTAATTTCTCTAGCTCTCTTAAACAATACTGATTACTTAAGTTTAAAAAATCTAGATTATCTAACAATAATTTGTAGTATTCTAATATTGCTTCGTTATATATGCTTTGAGTTTTCTTCAAAAAGTCTGTATGATTTATATAAAGTCTTATTTTAAAAGTTGTTGTACAATAGCCTATTTTCTTATCTTTTGGCATATTTTTACCTACCATATTTTTCGTAAATTCTAATAATTTACGAAATTTGCGAAAAATCGTTAATATTAAGCCTTTTTAACGACTTAAGGAGCGATTAAAAAATCGTCCCGTAGATAAAAATTTTTTAAAAATAATTAAAAAATTATGTAAATTTATCATTTTTTATCAAATAACTATTGAATTTTTTGAGAGTTTATTGTAAAATACTAACTAGCAACTCGTAAATTATTAGAATTAATGAATAAAATAAATATGAAAATAAAAAACCGTAATAACAAAAAAATTCGTTATTACGGTTCGTTTTTATTAAAAATATTTAATAACATGCTATTCTACAAAAAAATCTTTAGCTTGTATATTAGAAAAATCTATATTTAATTCTTTATTTATTTCCTGTTTATCAAAAGTTTTATAAATTGTTTTTGAAATATATTTTTCTGCAATTTTTAAAATATATTTATAATCCATTATATCATCTGGAAAATAAATTCCGCCTTTATCTTTATTTTTTAACATCCAACAAACTACAGAAAGTGCAGACATTGCAACAGGAGTAATTGTTGGAGTCTGCCAATAAGAATCTTTTTTATTCTTATATAAAAATGATGTTTCAATTCTGTTTCCTACCCATACAGGATCAAAATTTTCTCCAATAAGTAAAACTCCAACATATTCTGTTCCTGATTCAATTCTTTCTTTATAAATTATTTCTGAAAATTTTGGATATATATATCCTCTAATAATTGTTTTTCCATCTTTATTTTCACAATCTAAAGGTTTTTCTGGATCATAATTTGGATAGTCATTGACCTTTGCTTCATTAAAGTAACGTCTAGAAAACTTACAAGGAGAATATAAAAACATAACAGATGGCCTATAAATAACTTTTTCATTTTCCTTTACTTCTAAACTTTTTGCTATAGTAATAGTTTCCTCATGTGGTACTAGAAAACCTTCAAACTCTCCATTTGGATAATATGTACGACATTTTTTATCAACAGAAATTTTTTTAAGTTCTAAAAAGCCTTTATCTAAATCTAGATATCTACACTCATCTTTAAAATCAATGTTTTCATGTGTTCCAATATTTATAGTAGCTTCACTTAGCATTTCAAAAAAGAAAGAATCTATACACCATGTACTATACAAAGTATCCTCTTTATAATTACCATTTACTTCTTGAAGATCTATATCATTTACATGAATCATTTTTATTCCTAATAATCTAGCAACTTCATTAAATTTATTGTTTTTAATTAATTCTTTAAGCTTTTTATCTTTTTTAAATTGTTTTTTAACTATATATTCAATTCCAGCTTTTACAAAATGAGATACTAAACCTGGATTATTGCCATGTTGTAAAACTATAGGGTATTTATTTGTTAATGGATTAGAAGAATATTTTTGTTTAATTAGATTTTTTTTCGTATTTTCATCAAAAATACTATACCAATTTTCTGGCCAATCAGCTTCACCTGTATTTATATACATGATATTATTTTCAGCACACCAATCGCAAATATCTTTAGTTCCTACTGTATCAGCAAAATCAATAAGTAAATCTCCACTTGTTAAATATTTTTCAAATATTGTCTTAAAATTTTCTTTAGTTACCTGATAATTAATAAAATTAGCAACCATTCCTCCCATATTTACATATGCTTCAAATTCTTCTTTATATGATGTTATAACATAATATTTATTTTCATTAAATTTTATTTCTTTTGAAACTTTTTCATAAAAACTTTTCCCTACAGCTCCAAATCCAAATTGAACTATTCTGCCATCAAATTTTATCATAAACTTAGCTCCCTATTTTTATATGTTTTTACAAAATGGCTTTTTTACTTTAACCTGTTTTGGCTCATCATATCCATTTGTATAAAATATTTTTATTCCATTTTTTTGATATTTGTATAAAATCTTTTTTAAATCTCTTTGTATAGAATTTGCTCTAACTATAATTTTGTTAATCCCATTATCTAAAAAAAATTTAGCTGTTGGCATATCTTGATCATATATATCCCAACTATTATCAAAAACAGAAATATCCATCTTATATCTATTAGTTCTATTACTATCTAATAAAAAAACTGGAGATGCATTATTATCAATATTAATTTTCTTTAACTCTATGGCACCCCAAATTAAACCAGTTTCTATTTCGTTATTATTATTAGTTGCTATTGCTCCTTTTTGTTCATCTGTACCATTATAAAGTGGTATCGGTCTAAAACCAATTTTTGCAAGCGCAATTCCTTCTTTTATTCCTTCATAGCTAGGCATATCTACAATTATAGCTGTATCTAAAATAAGGTTACTAACACATTTTATTTCTTCTATTTTAAAATTACCATAATCATGAACTTCAAATCCATTATTTATTGATATAAATGGTACAGGCCTAACCCAATCAGTCCACTTTGCATCTATTGGAGCCCATATTTTGAATATATCTCTATTTGTCATTTTTATTGCTCCTTTCAATTAATACTGGTATATCTGCAGAATTTGAATCTATTCTTGGAGTTTTACTAATTCGTCCATAATAACCAGCATGTTTACCATCAACACTATATGAGCCTAAACATAAATGAAAGGCTTCACCATTCTCCCCTATTAATGGTTTGCTATTAAATCGCTTTTGTGCAATATATTGCTTAGAATGTTTTTTTACATCATCTATTATCTTTTTATATTCATCATCTATGCATGCTTCTTTAATTGATATTTTTTCTCCAACTCTACCACATGCTGGCTTAAATATAAAACCCTCTTTATCTTTAACTGATTTCACCTCTAATGTTTGTGGAAGTAGCTTTCTCCAAGTAGAAAAATTAGCACCTAATTTTTCTAGTGAATCCCATATAAGAGGAAATCTTTTGGTTTGAGCAAATATTGCTATAGGATGATTGCAAGATGGTGTTATTGTATCAAAATATCCTTCCCAACGTTTAGGTTTTATATCTTTTAGCCATTCTAAAGGTGTAAATCTAAAAATAGCATCAATATTTCCTTCATTTCCATCAAGAATACTTATTGCCTTATTCTCCTTAAATCTTAAATGATCTGCCGCACCATATATAATATTAAAACCTCTTTCTTTTAACTTATCACCTAGAAATTGCATAACTTGTCTATCATCACTATATGATGTACAATGCACTAACATAATCGTTCCATTATTAATAACTTTTTTAGAAATAGCATTTACTAAAATGTCACTAAAATTAATACTCCAATACTTGTCTTTTTCAAACAAACTATTAGCTGTTTCAGGCATTAAAGATGCTTCTGCAAATCCTCCAGGAACATCACTATTTACTTCACTTACAGCCCAGTTTCCTTCTACAGTTGGATGAAAATCATACCTCATAAGTCGAATATGTTTATCTTCATAATAATTTTTCATTCTTTCCAATTCTTTAAATACTTTTCTTGGTATAGCAAGTGGCTTAGCAAGGTTTAAATTTTGATTTATAATTTTTTCAGCATTCCTTGTTTCTTCATCTAATTTTTCAGTATATTCTTTTAACTCTTTATTTTCATCTTCTGTAATAACTACAACATATTTTGCTATAGTATTATTGTCCAAAAACTGAGGATCCCATTTATAACAATTAAAAATAACATCCAATCTATAGTCTTCATATTTTTCTTTAGGTATAGAAACTAATTTCATTTAATTCCTCTTTTCAAAAAATTATATATTAATTATTTAGAATTTTATCATAACAATTTTAAAAATAAAAGTTTTTATATTATTCAATATTAATTTTCACTTAAAATTACTGTATTTTGAGGAGGTTTATATAAAAATAAGTTTGAAAAAGACATAAGTCCATAATTTAAGGGGAAAAGAAATTGGTTTTTATAGAGTAGTAACAGAAAAGTAGAAGGAGTTATAGTATATCATATAAAAGTTTAATGAATTGAAAGGGTAC
>CANRGN010000078.1 GCA_947630235.1 uncultured Clostridia bacterium | reverse complement strand
AGAACTTTTTCTTATGGTGGTTCTCATAATATTGTTATGTATGATGAAAATGTGGAACTAAATGAGAATAATGATTACTCTGAATCAAGTGGTAACGATGCTTCAACTATTCATCATTTTTATCATAAATTGTTTAAATTAAAGGATAATATGAATACTTTAAAAGCAAAGAAAATAGCAGAAGAAAGAACAGAATTTATGAAAATTTTTGTTAAAGAATTTATTGATGAATGGAATGGAGAAAAATAAAATATGAAAATAGATGAGGACAGAAAAGAAATCGCTATAGAAAAGGCTAATGAAAGATGGAATAATGTGCATAAACATTATGATAGAAGTCAAATAAAATATGATGATTGGCTAGAATTATTTGAAAGATATATTAAAAATTGCAAAACTCCAATTATTGATTTAGGGTGTGGTAGTGGTAATGACACTCTATATCTAATTGAAAGAGGTAAAAAAGTAATTCCATGTGACTATTCTCAAAATGCTATACAAAATATTCAAAATAATTTTCCAGAAGTTGATAGAACTGAATGTTTTGATATGACAAAAGGACTACCATTCGAAGATAATTTTACAGAAATCATAATTAGTGATTTATCATTACACTATTTTACAGAAGAAAAAACTTTTGAAATTTTGGAAGAAATCAAGAGAGTCTTAAAACCAAATGGAATTCTTTTATTTAGAGTAAATTCAGTAAGAGATGTTAATCATGGCGCAGGAGAAGGAAAAGAAATAGAACCACATTTATATGAAACAGTAGATGGAAGATATAAAAGATTTTTTGATAATGAAGATTTTAAGAGATTCTTTTTAAACTGGGAAGAATTATATCTACATGAAGAAACAATGGGAAGATATAAATTAGAAAAAGTATTGTGGAGAGGTGCTTTTAAAGTTAATAAATAAAAATGGAGTGAAAATTATTTTATAATACATGAATAATCCGTATGTAAAATATGAAGTAGAAAAAAATTTTGCAGATATTGTTGCAACAGAGCAAGTCCTAGTTCCAAATGGAGGACATATTAATAATGAATTAAATAAATTGATGCCATTGAAATTGTTAGAATGTAATAAATTAGAAAATTCTTATATTCAATTAAAGTATAAGGTTAAAAAATAGAATTTAAACAAGGTGAAAAAATGATTAAAGAATTTTTGAGAAAAAATAAGGAAATAATAATTTCTATTAGTATTATAATTATTATTGTGATAGTATTATTTTGTAATTATAGAAAACAATTAAATAAAGAAAGAACAATTATTTATAATGAAGAAAGTGAAAAGATAGAAAATATTGAAAGTGAACAATTAGATAATATTGCAAAAGAAGGAAGCTATATATTTAAAAATGAAAAATTGTTTATAACCTTTAAAGGAGAAGAAATTGAAGTTCCAGGAGATTTTTCGAATTTAAACGAATTAGAAGAAGAAACATATCAAATTTCTGATTTTAAAATGGTATTTTATAATCATAATTACAAAAATGATAATTCTTTTATAGTTTTTTCTGATGATAATGGTCAAAATTGGGATACTGTTCAACTTAATCCAAATGAAGAGATTCAATATATAGAGTTTTTTAGTAAAGATATAGGCGTTATGTATGAAATTCTTGATGTTGCTATGACTGATGCTTTTGGAAATATAAAAGTTACAAATGATGGTGGAAAAAATTGGAATGTTGTAAGTAAAGGTATTAATGATATATTTAAACTAGATAGTAAAGTAAAGTTTTATACAAAAGATTTGGGATATTTTACTATGCCATATAATGGAGGAGATTCATGTGAATTATATTATACATTAGATCAAGGAAAAACATTTCAGAAAGTTGAAGTTCCACATCTAATGTTAGAAGATACAGATTTATTATGGGAAGATATTTATGATTATTATAATATGCCTACTATTAAAGATAATGTATATTATTTAGAGGTTAGTCAAGGAGCTGATGGAGATTATAATGGAGGAAATTCAATAAACTATTATTCTTATACAGGATTTGATTGGAACAATAAAGAAATTGATAAAAAAAGTTTAGAACAATTACATACACAATTTAATGAAAGAGTAGCTAATAGGTCAGATAAAATATTTTTAAAAGAATTTGAAAATTACAAACCAGAAAGCAATGAAATAAAAATTTCACAAAAAGAAGCCGAAAAAATTGCAGAAATTGGTTTTGAAGAAGCTGATACAATTGGAGAAAGTGGAGATAAAGAAAGTCAAATAATGAGAATAGAGGAAAGGAATGCTAATAATTTTTTTATCATGGATTTTGGTTGTAAAGAAAGAATATATAATGATATAGTTAGAAAATGTTATGTATTTATAAGAGAAAATAGTTTGGGAAACGGTGCTATGGTATTTGTAGATGTAACAACAGGATTAATAATTGGTGGTGAATGTTTTGGAGATTAATAAAAATATTGAAAAACGATAATAAAATATTGACAAACGATAATAAATGTAATATAATCCCTTCATAATAATTAATTATGGAGGGATTATTTTTTATCCAGCAGAAAAGTTAAAGGAGATGAATGTAATGATGTTTAGTATAGGAATGGGTGCAGTAATTTTTTCTGTAATTCTTATAATATTATTTTTTGGAAAGTCTATTGGATTATCAATGTTATTATTTTTTATACCATTTTCATATTTTTTTATTTATATATTAGAAAAAAATAATAAAATACAAAATCCAAAAGCTAAAGTCTTATTAATACCTATATTATTACTATCTAGTACATATTTTATATATGATAATAGTTTTTTTAATAATATAAATTTAATAATAATACCTACTTTATTTAGTTTTATGATTTTAGGATTATTAGGAGAGAATTTTCAAATTAATGTAGATACGATAGCAAAAATTATTGAAACTTTTTTTAATCCTTTAAGTTTTATTGAAGAGAGTACAATAAAATTTGTTGATTGTATAAAAGAAAAAATAAAACTAAATATAAAAATTAATAATGAAGAAAAAATGAAAAAAATAGTTAAGGCTATCCTAATAACTATTCCTATTGTTTTAGTTATTATAATATTATTATCAACTGCAGATGAAGTTTTTGCAAGTATATTTAAGGGTATATATAATCAAATAATTAATGTTTTTTATGATATAAATATATTTACTTTATTTTTAAAAATATTTTTTATAATAATTTCTTTTTTCTATCTCATAGGATTGTTTTATTATTTTTGCTTTAAATATGAAATTATAAATGAAGAATATAAAAAAATAAAAATAGATGATAATTTTACTATAAAATTGGTATTAATTTCTTTAAATATTATATATTTAATATTTTGCTATATACAAATTAAATCATTGTTTATGAGAAATACTACCTTAAATTATGCACATTATGCAAGACAAGGATTTTTTCAGTTAATGATAGTTTCTATTATAAATTTAATTACAATTTTAATAGCCAAAAAAAGAGAACAAAAAAATAAATTTATTAATTATATGAGTTTACTTATGATAGCTTTTACTTTTATAATAGTAATATCAGCAAGTATAAGAATGTATTTTTACGAAAGTGCTTATGGATATACTTTACTTAGGCTTTTAGTATATTGTACTTTGTTTGCAGAAAGTATATTGTTTATTCCTACAATATTATATATATTAGACAAAAAAGTAAACTTACCAAAAATGTATTTTACAATTATTATAACTATTTATATATGTATGAACTTTGCGAATTTTGACAATATTATAGCAAAAAGAAATGTAAATAGATATTTAGAAACTGGAAAAATAGATTTGTATTATTTAAAAAATAAAACAGGTGCAGATGCTATTAACCAGATTTTAAGAATTTTAGAATCACCAACTGATACAGATAATGTTAAAGAAGAAACAAGTAGATATTTAAAAGAAACATACAATATAATAAACAAAGAAAATATGGATTTTAGGGACTTTAATATTTCTAAAATATTTGCTAAAAATTTAATAAGAAAGGAATTGCAAGTAAATAAATAAGAAGACGGAGTTTTTGTCTTAAGTAAAATGATGTTTAAATTATAAAATAATTAATACAAAAACTCCGTTTCCTTGTGTAAAGAAATAAAAGTATGATATAATTCATATTGTCATGTATTGTGGTATAGGAGGATAAATAATATGGAAGAAATTGTTTTTGTAACACAATTTTTATGGTAGACATCCTGGAAATTTATCAAATAAAATTCAAGGAAAAGATAGAGAAGAAAAATGGTCTGATTTATGGTATATATTTAAACCTGAACATTTTGAAAAAACACTTGCTGAGATGAACGAAAAAGAAAGAGAAGAAAGAAGAAAAATTGATGGATCAGTAGAAGTTTTTCAAGTTTTCGCAAATTGGTATAGGAATACTAATAATATTTAATTTGTGTGAGGTAAATAATGAAATTAAAAGTATTAGAGGATAATAATACATTTATTGATAATTATTATTTAGGAGAACCAGCTGTAAGCTATTATATTGAAGATGGAAATAACAAAATATTATTTGATACCGGATATTCTGATGCTTTTATAAAGAATGCTAATAAGATGGATATTAATTTGAATAAATTAAATAAACTTGTTATTTCTCATGGACATAATGATCATACAGGTGGATTAAAATATTTTTTTGATAATTTTAATAATCCCAACATGGAGTTAATTGCACATCCAGAAAGTTTTAATGAAAAATGGTTTGATAATGAATATATTGGTACCTCTATGGCAAAAGATGATTTAGAAAAAGTATGTAATTTAAAATTAACTAAGTCTCCTATGAAAATTAGTGATAATATTATTTTTTTGGGAGAAATACCTAATTCTAATGATTTTGAAATAAGAGAATCTATTGGTAATTGTAAGGTAGAAGGAAAAATTGTAGATGATTTTGTAAATGATGATACAGCAATAGTATATAAAAGTGAAAAAGGATTATTTATAATTACAGGGTGTTCACATAGTGGAATATGCAATATTATTGAATATGCAAAAAAAGTTTGTGGTGACAATAGAATATATGGTGTTATTGGAGGCTTTCATTTGTTTGAGGCAAATATTAGATTATATAAAACTATAGAATATTTTAAAGAAAATTCAATTAGTATGTTATATCCATGTCATTGTGTTTCATTAAATGCAAAAATTGAAATTGCAAAGCAAATACAAATAAATGAGGTAGGAGTAGGGTTAGAAATTATTATTTAGTA
>CANRGN010000077.1 GCA_947630235.1 uncultured Clostridia bacterium | reverse complement strand
TTCGTGTGAAGTTCTATTTTCGTGTTATTTACTTGATTTATTTTATGTCAATACCTAATTTGATGTTTTTATCCTGTAATGAGTGATACTATATATTGAATTTTAAAAAGTTGTTTGTTAAAATTAATATATGGAGAATAAAAGATGAAGAAGATAATAAGTATTATTTTGATTAATTTGTTGTTTTTGATAAATATAAATAATGTAAAAGCTGCTTGTGATGCTAAGACTCAACTAGAAATAAATACAGCAGCATCAAATGTAACTGCAGATTTATATTATGATGAAAAAATTGTTGGTCCAGATGGTAAAGTACATCCTGAGATTCCTGATGAAGTACTTGAAGATTTAGAACAAGGATATGCCAAATCAGTATTTGTATCAATTAATATTGAAAATATTACTGATAATATTTATTTGACATTTGAAAATGTTGATGAAAATGTTAATGATATTATTTATGCATATGATGCTATAGATGGTAAATATCAATTTAATGTTCCTGATACGACTAAAATTAGAACTTATAAAATTAAAATCTATTCTAATAATGTAAATTGTTTTGCTGATGAAATTAGATCTATTGATATAAAAGCTCCTATGTATAATTTTTTGTCAGGAACTAAAATATGTGAGAATAATAATGCTTATTATTGTTCAGCTTTTATAACAACTCCGATAGATGTTGATGCAAGAGAAATTTTAGAAAAGCAATATAATGAAGAGGAAGATGAAGAAACTCCTGACGAAAATGAGGCAAAAGATAATAATATACTATTGTATATTGTTATCGGAAGTATTGTTATATTTATAGTAATTATATATATAATTCGTAAAATTAAAGCAAAGAAACGAGATATAAATATTATGAGGCAAAGCTTATGAAAAAATTGGTTAAAATTATATTATTGTTAGGTATTATAGTGAATTTTAGTATAGTACTAAATGTAAAGGCTTATAGTCTTAAGTTATTAAGACAAGATACTCTTTCAGGCCCTGATACTACTTATCATTCAAAATATAGTGTTGATGATAGCTCTTCAGTTTTTGCTTATTGTATGGCTCCTGGAAAACCACCGTCAACGGAATATAAAAAAGTAGAAAATGTTAGTCCATCAACTTCAAATAAAATGTATCATTTAGCATTAGTAGTGGCATATAATAAAATAGTAATGGAGAAATTAATAAATGATGGAGGATATGAGTCAGCTGTATTTAGGTTAGTATCAGATTATTATTCACAGTTAGATACTGGTGGTGATGCTAGTTTATCAGAACCATTTTTATTAAATGGTAAAACTACAAATACTATACATGATAACTATTGGAAAGAGAAAACTGGTAAAAAGGCATATGATATATTTAAATATGCAATTGATACTGTAAATGGTGCTTCTGGTAAAGAAGCTAAAGAAAAATATGAAAGTTTAAAAAAATCTAATGCAGTGTTTAGTTCAGATAATTACAGTTTTTCTGCTACTAATGTTTCAAGAAATGGAAATGCTGTGACTTTTAGTGTCTCAACAAATGCTTCATCAGTTCCATGGAATGAATTTGAAAAAGGGACAAATGTTACCAGTCTTGTTAATAATGGAAATGGTAGTTTTACAGCAAATATTAGTCCAGGATCTACATCTTTTACAGTTAAAGCTGCTTTTAAAAGTCGAAGAAATACAAAATATACAATTAATGGGGATTCAACATATCGTCTGCAAATTATTGAACCTACATCTTCCACAGATTCATATCAAAGAATGATTTTAGTTGATACTAATATGACGACATTTCATACAGATTTTACTGTTGCAGTTCCTGATACTCCAACACCAACTCCAACTCCGACCCCAACTCCATCTAGTTGTCAAATTGTCGGTTCAAAATACTATGGTAGTGCAGGAACAGAAGTGACAGCTGATCAATATCGTGCTCAATGTGTAAAACAATGCCAAATTGTAGGAACTACTTATTATTGTTCTAGTACTAATCCTGATATTAGTGGTAGAGTGTGTACATATGCTGAATATCGAAGTGAATGTGATCCAGTCAAATGTCAATATGAAAAAAATCCAATTACTGGAGAAAGAGTTTATTTTGATCAATATGGTACACCTGCTACAGCTGATTATTTTCGAACTTTTTGTGTAAAAAGATGTGTAGTTCAAAATTCTACTTATTATTGTACTGGAGATCCTAATGATTTAGATACTGATGGTCCAGTTTGTACGGAAAGAGAATATTATAAACAATGTACTTATTGTGGAAAATATGAAGAATTTTGTACTGCTAATCCTCAAGGTTCAATTTATAATGAAGTTGATTGTCCAACATATTGGTTAAATTGTCCGAACTGTAATAGTAGTGTTTCCGTTCCAAGTTCTTGTACTGATTTTAATACTACTACAGATATTAAAGGAACTATTAGTGATATTAATGTTAGTAATACAAGTTGTAATCATAGTGCTAAACCGGTTAAAGGCTGTGTTATATCTGGTAATGATCAAGCGGGTAATAGTTTTGAGTTAATTGATCAATTAAAAGATAACAAAATATGTAAAGCTTATTGTTATGAAGACTATTCATTTACTTTGCCAACAGCTAGGCATTCTAATAGTGGAGGTTATTTTAACTTGCAAATGTCAGTAACAGGAACAAGACATTGTTATCTTGCTACTAAAAATATGTTAGTTCATAGTAATAGTAGTGGTGCTGCATGGGTTAAACTTGATTTTAGAGAATATACTAGGGAAATAGGTGAGGGTGTAAAATTTATAAATGATAATTCAGAAACATTAAGCAAATCTCAGGAAGATTTGAACAAAGATCAAAATTCATTATTAAATAAAAAAAATTCATTAAAGAATACCGAAAAAAGTTTAGAAAATGCTAAAAATTCATATAAAAACTATGATTATAGATATCGTTATGAAGACGATAGACATCATGTAGAGAATCTTAAATATGATGCTGCTAAAAGAAGACTAGGAAGTACAGTTAAAGATAGATATGGTAGAAGTTATACTGAGCTTCTTGATACTTATCAAGAGCAAATAGATTCATATACAACTGCAAAAGAGGAGTATAAAGAAAATTTCATAGATAAAAATCTTTTAACTGATATTAATAATAAATGTCGAAATGAATTATCATTAAAGGGAACCTATTGTGTTAATAGTTTTGATAAATTAACGAAAGTATATGATATATTAAATGATTATGAAACAAATGAAACAGTTTTGAAAAATTTGAAAGATAATTATGATAAATGTATTAATATGAAATCTATATGCGAAAATATAGAAACTAGTTATAATACAGCTTTAAATAATGTTTTAACAAATACTAGTAAGTCTAGAGAAGAAGAATTATTAAAACGTTTAAAATCCGCGATAAATACTCGTTATGAGTGTATATTGTATAATAGTAGTTATAATCAAATTTCTTCTAAAAAGTGTGAAGATATAATTACTAATTATCAAACTGCAAGGAATAAAGTAGGTGAGCTTCAAAATTCTTATAAAAATATAAAGAATTATATTAGTTATAATTTAGATGAAAATAGTACATGTACTAGAAGTTTACAATATTATTGCAGAAATAATATTGATAAATTTTATAATAATGTTTCAAATATGATAAATTTAAAAGAAAGTATTAATAGTTCATCAAATGAATATAAAACTGGAATGAATAGACTTCAAAGTTCTTATGATAATGCTATTAAACCACTTGACGAAGATTTTGAAAAAAAAGCTAGTGAAGATTATAATATTAAGAACATTTTAGGAAATATAGATTCTTTAAAAAAAGACATTGAGGACTTAATTGATAGTATTGCTAAAAATTTAAAAAATGTGATTACAACTGGTGATGAAATCGTTAAAAAATCTAGCGAAGTTAATGATATTATAGCTGATTTACAAGAATGTACTACTATTGGTGATGCTTGGAAAAATAATATGGTGTTTAATCCTACAATATCGTATGAATATAATGGTTATGCAAGTGCAAAATATAATAAAGGTACTTTTAAACAAGTTGGTAATGTAAGTACTACTATGGAAAATACATATTGTTATGGTGCAACTGATGGTCAATATAATTGTACTGAGGGTAAATATGTTTCAAATGATTATAATGTACCAGTAGTTTCAAGAAATTATTATTATATAGTGCCACGTTTTCAATCATGGTCTAAAGATGGAGATAAATACGTAAAAGATACTTCTAGATATAATGAAATAAGAATTAATTTGCCTACAGGAATTGAAAAAACTGTGACTAATACGGCAACTTATGCTCCTAGTCAAAGTTTTAGTACTTATCATCAATATGGTACTGTTTTATCTGGGGAACCATGTAGAGGATTAGGGATTACTGATTGTTTATGGACAAGACTTCCTGAAACAGCTTTACCAGTTGAATTAAAAACAGGTAAAGGAGCATTTCCATTTAAAATATCGGTAAGTAATATTGGACAATATAGCAATAATAATTTAGGAAGATTAGTAGGTAATCCTAATAGTGTGTTAGTGAATTATAATAAAAAGGTTGGTAATAAATGTAGTGTAAGTGATGAAAAGGTTAATGGTTCTTATAAAACTAATTTTGAAACTATAGCGTCTGATGCTGGATATGTTTGTGGTTATATTAATAATTGTGATAGTTGTGGAGTTTCTTCATGTAAAAATGGTAGCTGTCAACTTGAATGTAGTGGTAGTTGTAAAAATACTTGTAAAAATTGTGTATATGATGGAAATAATAGTACATTTAAGTATCGAACTGTATCAATTAATAATGTTTTTCCTAATGCATGTACAAATACATGTAATGTTGGTCAAAGAAATACTGGATATAATTGGTCAAATTATAAAGGACAAGCAACAATAAATGAAATTCAAAGTAAAGGTGATAGTATATATGAGTCAGCTTCCTATTCTTATACATTAACCCCAGCTCAGTTGAGAGCAATAAGAGACTACAATCGAACTGTAGAAACGTATTCCAATACTACAACGCCATCAGATAATGTATTTGGAGGACAAAATGCCTTAAAATGCGAACAGATGACAGTAGGAAATATTACTTATAGTGTAAAATGTTTAAGTACATTCTTAAATGTTAAAAATAATACTTATTTTACAACAAATGCAAGAGATACATCATTTACTTTATGGACTGAATCTGATTATTGTAAAAATAATGCTTGTCCAATAAGTAGAGAAGATGGTATTGGATTATCTTGGAAATAAAAGGAAAATTATTTTTCCTTTTTATTTATGCCTAACATAGAACCCATAATACTAGATAAAATTAAAACAATATAGTAAATAATTCTTTCTAAAGAAAAATTAGAATTATAAAAAAT
>CANRGN010000076.1 GCA_947630235.1 uncultured Clostridia bacterium | reverse complement strand
TAATGATTTAGATGAACTTGAGAAGGAGACGAAAACTAAAAAGAAAAGTAGTTCTGGAAAATCTACTGCTAAGAAAAAGAGTTCGAAAAAATCTACAACTAAAAAGGATTGAAAAATAAAAGACTGCTAGCAGTCTTTTATTTTTTTTATAATAGGTAAAAGGATTTTTTGTAAAGAAGGGGGCCAGATAAAAAGTATATATATTTATTTTGTGGCTCACTCACAACTGCGAACTAATTCTAAGAAATGGCTTGTTTGCCTGAGGGATTCCTTTTGGGTGGCGCCTTTTCTAAGAATTAGTAGCTTGTCGGTCCCCACATTCGTTCGCTCACAAAAGAAATATATATACTTTTTATCTTACTCTATAAAAGCTGGTTTTATATTTTTATATTTTATATTTTATTTTTTATTTGTTGTTGATTTAGTAATAAATGAATTGTATAATATTAGAAAAAATTTATAGGAGAAGATATGATAGATTATATTACTGTTATAGGTGGAGGATTGGCTGGGTGTGAGTGTGCACTTCAAATAGCTAATGCTGGAATTAAAGTAAAATTGTATGAAATGAAACCAATAAAGTTTTCTGATGCTCATAGTAACGAAAATTTAGCTGAAATTGTTTGTAGTAATTCTTTTAAATCTAATTTGATTACTAATGCATGTGGACTTTTAAAAGAAGAACTTAGAAGATTGAATTCTTATTTAATAGAAATAGCTGATAAAGTATCTGTGCCAGCTGGACAGGCATTAGCTGTTGATAGGGATGAATTTGCAAAAGAAGTTACAAAGTTAATTGAATTGAACGAAAATATAGAAATTATAAGAGAGGAAGTTACAAAAATTCCTGAAGCAGGAATTGTAATAATAGCAACAGGACCACTTACTTCAGATAAATTATCTAAAGAAATTGCTAAAATTACTGGTGAAGATAAATTGTATTTTTATGATGCTGCAGCACCAATTATTGAAAAAGATTCTATTGATATGAATATTGGATTTTATGGTGATAGATATGGAAAAGCTGGAGATAATTCCTATATAAATCTTCCTATGAATAAAGAAGAATATACCAATTTTTATAATGAATTAATTAATGCAGAAAGTAGTGTTTTACATGAATTTGAAAAAAAGGAGATTTTTGAGGGGTGTATGCCTGTTGAAGTGATGGCAAAAAGAGGAGAAGATACTTTGAGATTTGGACCATTAAAACCAGTGGGATTTACTGATCCTAGAGATGGAAGTAAGCCTTATGCTATTGTTCAATTAAGACAAGATGATAATAAGGCTACTTTGTATAATATTGTTGGATTTCAAACTAATTTAAAATTTGGTGAACAAAAAAGAGTTTTTTCAATAATACCTGGACTTCAAAATGCTAATTTTGTAAAATATGGAGTTATGCATAAAAATACATATATAAATTCTACAAAATTATTAGATGAAACATATAATTTAAAATCTAATAATAGAATATTTTTGGCAGGGCAATTAACAGGTGTGGAAGGATATGTTGAATCTATTTCTTCTGGAATGGTAGCTGGACTTAATGCTATTAGAAAATTTTTAAATCAGGAAAAAATAATTTTTGATGAAAAAACTATGATAGGGTGTTTAGCAAAATATATATCTTCAGAAAATGATAAATTTCAACCAATGAATGCTAATTTTGGAATTTTGCCAGAGTTGGATAAAAAAATAAGAGATAAAAAAGAAAGGTATAAAGCTTTAGCTGATAGAGCTTTAGCTTATTTTGAAAAAATATAATATTAAGTTTTATTATTTGTAGGCGATTGTTAATTGGTTATATCTATAATTTTTTTGTAAAAAATATATTTAATAATTTTTATTTTGAAATTTTTTAAAGTTTATTTTTTGTAAAGTGGCTTTATTAAATTTTTGTAACAAAATATTTATAAATATTTACAATTATGGTATTTTTTAGTATATTATTAATTGAAGTCTATGATATTAGGAGGAACAAAAGATGAGTAAAAGAGAATATTCTATTAGAGAAAAAGCAATTATAGATAAAATAAATAAAGTAAATAATATACTTGAATCAAAAAGAATAAAAATAAATTATAGTGTTTATAATTATAATGGTATAGCTAGTAAACTGGAAAAAACAGATTTATATAATACAGATGTTTCTAATGCAGTATTTCTTAGAACTCATGTTTGTGATGCAAAATATATGATAGATTCTGTTGTAAATTCTTGTAATTTAAAAAATTATGTAGAAATTGAAGAAAGTTTTAATGCAAAAATTTCAGATATAGAAAAGGCTAGTTTAGATGATTTAGTAGATTTTTTTGGAAATATGCAAAATCATGAAGTAATAGGATTTGGAAAGAATAAAGAATATCAAATTACATATAAAAGTAAAGATATAGAAGGGCAAGATGTAGAAATTAAAGCTTGGTATGGAAACAAGAATAAATATAAAATAAGAAAATCTGTTACAAAAATTGAAACAGATGGTACTATTCAAAAAGTTTTTTCTGATAAATCAATAAATTTTGATGAAAATGATTCATCTGATCGAGTTTTGGCGCAAGGAATTGAGTCAAGAAATCCAGAATTTTATTCATTGATTGAAAAACAAACAGATGTAAATGGTGATAGTAGTTTTAAATTAAATTGTATTAGTAATAATAATGTAAATTATCAAATTGTTTCAAAAGATGATAATTTTAAATCATTAGATTCTATAAACTATGTAGGGAAATATAGTAATTATTATGAATATAAAGGTAAAATAGAAAAAGCAAGTGGAAAATTAGCTTGTAGAATAGATGTAGAAAGTGGAGAAGTTGTAAAACCTAATTTTTCTAAAGTAAAAAATATAGTTAGTGCAAATAAAGTATGTTCAGAATATTATGAAAAATATAAAAATTCTCCAATAGTAAAAATAGATAATAAGGCTAATAAAATAGTTATACAAGGAAAAAATACAGAACTTTATAAATTAAATTTTAATAAAGTTGAAGAAAATGTTAAAAATGTTTTTGAAAATTATTTAAATAAAGGTTATGTAATAGAAACTGTTACAAGTTCTCCAAAAAAATTTATCAAAACAAAGAAATAAAATCAATTGGAAAAAAATGGTTGACTAACCAATAAAAAAATGATAAAATGTAGTACGCTAATGGAAATAAGAGTTAGCGTACTTTTTAGTTTAAATTATAGGAGGTGAATTACAAGAGATGCCAACAATTAATCAATTAGTTAGAAAAGGAAGAAAAACAGGTATTACAAAATCTACAGCTCCTGCTCTACAAAAAGGTTTTAACTCAAAAAAGAAAGTTCAAACTAACCACAGAGCTCCACAAAAAAGAGGAGTTTGTACTGTTGTTAAAACAGTTACACCTAAAAAACCAAACTCAGCTTTAAGAAAAGTTGCTAGGGTTAAACTTTCAAATGGATATGAAGTTACATCATATATTCCTGGTGTAGGTCATAATCTACAAGAGCATAGTGTTGTTCTAATAAGAGGAGGAAGGGTAAAAGATTTACCTGGTGTTAGATATCACATTATTAGAGGTACATTAGATACAGCTGGTGTTAAAGATAGAATGCAAGCTAGATCTAAATATGGTGCCAAAAGACCTAAAAAATAATAGGTGTGCATAGTTTATCTATGTAAAATAATTGTTTAATAGTGCTTACTTGTAATTTATATTTTTATAGATTTAAGCTGCGCTATTACTGGAATAAAAGTTTCAGAGTAACTTTAGATATTTTTTTAAGTATCTAGGATATTAGAAAGACTAATATCTATCATATAAAGAAGGAGTGAAGAATAGTGCCTAGAAAAGGATTTATAGCAAAAAGAGAAGTTCTACCAGATCCACTATATAATAGTAAAGTTGTTACAAAACTTATTAATAATATAATGCTTGATGGTAAGAAAACAGTTGCTGAAGGTATAGTTTATGGAGCTTTTGATATAATCAAAGAAAAAGAAAACAAAGATCCATTAGAAGTATTTGAAGCAGCTTTAGAAAATATAATGCCAGTACTTGAAGTAAAAGCTAGAAGAGTAGGTGGAGCTACTTATCAAGTTCCATTAGAAATTAGACCTGAAAGAAGACAAACTTTAGGTTTAAGATGGCTTGTTACTTATGCTAGAAAAAGACATGAAAAAACTATGTCTGAAAAATTAGCTGGTGAAATATTAGATGCTATAGCTGGAAATGGTGGAGCATTTAAGAAGAAAGAAGATACACATAAAATGGCAGAAGCTAATAAAGCATTTGCACATTATAAATGGTAAAAATAAAGAATCTATTTTAAATAGATTCTTAAATACAATATATTTTATATTAGAAAAATATAAATTAATATTCGGATTTAAATAAAATTTAAAATTTTATTTAATCGAAAGGAGAAAAAAATGGCTGACGAAAAAAGAGCATACCCATTAGAAAGAACAAGAAATATAGGAATAATGGCACATATTGACGCTGGAAAAACTACTACTACTGAAAGAATTCTTTTCTATACAGGAAAGACTCATAAAATAGGAGAAGTTCATGAAGGTGCAGCTACAATGGACTGGATGGCACAAGAGCAAGAAAGAGGTATAACAATTACTTCTGCTGCTACAACTTGTTTTTGGAATAATAATAGAATAAATATTATTGATACTCCTGGACACGTTGATTTTACAGTTGAAGTTCAAAGATCTCTTAGAGTTCTTGATGGATCTGTTACAGTTCTTGCAGCAAAAGGTGGTGTTCAACCACAAACTGAAACAGTTTGGAGACAAGCTGATAAATATAATGTACCAAGAATGGTATATGTTAATAAAATGGATATCGTTGGAGCAAACTTTTTCTTATGTGTTGAGCAATTAAAAAATAGATTAAGAGCAAACCCTGTTCCAATTCAATTACCAGTTGGAGCTGAAGATAATTTCCAAGGTATTGTTGACTTAATTAAAATGAAAGCATTTATCCATAAAGATGATTTAGGAAAAGAAATTGAAGAAACAGATATTCCTGCTGAATTAGTTGAAGATGCTAAAAAATATAGAGAAGCTATGGTTGAAGCTGCTGCTGAACAAGATGATAGCTTAATGGAAAAATATTTAGAAGAAGGAGAATTATCTCCTGAAGAAATCAAAAAAGGTCTTAGAATAGGAACAATAGCTAATAACTTAGTTCCTGTATGCTGTGGATCATCATACAAAAACAGAGGAGTTCAAGAATTACTTGATGCTATAGTTGATTATATGCCATCACCACTTGATATTCCTAATGTAAAAGGTGTTGATGAAGATGGAAATGATGTTGAAAGAAAAACTTCTGATACAGAACCATTTTCAGCTTTAGCATTTAAAATAGCTACAGACCCATTTGTTGGAAAATTATGTTTCTTTAGAGTATATTCAGGAACATTA
>CANRGN010000075.1 GCA_947630235.1 uncultured Clostridia bacterium | reverse complement strand
ATAAAAAATGAAATAAGATATTCGTTAGATTTAACAAAAAATGATAAAGATAATAAGCCAATACAAGGAATTCAATTTTTGTTAAAAGGTAAAGGTCAAAAAGATGGTGGAAGTACGTATACAACAACTAAATTAGGAAAAATTACTGTAAGTGGTTTGTATGTAGGGCAAGAATATGAATTAGAAGAAATTAAAGCTATAGGATATTATTTAGATAGCAAAGCTAATAATAAAATAAAATTTAAAGTAAATCGTAATGGAGAATTAAAATTATCAGAAGAAACTATTGAACAGGGATTAAAGCCTGAAGGAAAAATAGAATTAACGGAAAATGGACTAGAGGCTAAACTTTCAATTACTATACAAAATGAAAAAATACCAACATATAATTTAAAGTTAAAAAAAGTTAATGATGAAGGAACACCTCTTAAGGGAGCTCAGTTTAAATTAAAATGTGTAGATTATAATACAGAAAAAATTATAACTACAGGAGAAGATGGACAAGTTGATTGTGGAGATTTATATTTATTTGAAAAAGATAAAAATTTCTCAGCAAAATATGAGTTACAAGAAATTTTTCCACCAGAAGGTTATAAATTAGATCCAACTGTATTAAAATTTTATGCCACAAAGGGTGAAGATAATAAAGTTAAATTAATAATAACTGAAGGTTCAAGTCTTATTAAAGTAGAGAAAGCAGAAGGTGTAGAGAATACAGAAAATAAAGAAGCCTTAAATAGTATGAGTGGTGTTGATACAGAAGAAAATGATGGTAACAGCAATATTGAAGAAAATATTGAATTAGATTTATTAGGTGATGAAAATAGTATTACTTTAAATATTATAAATGAGCCAAACTTTAAATTAATAAAAATAGGAGAAAATAAAGATACTCTTGAAGGAGCTAAATTTGCAATTACAAAATTAAAAGATGAAGATGAAAAAGAAGAGGAAGAAGAAAATGAGATAATAACAAGTACAGATGGTAAAGATATTGGTGAAACAATAACTGTAGGTGATAAAAAGTATAATAATGTAGTAACTACAAATGAAAAAGGTGAAGTTTCTATAGGTTTACCAGAAGGATTATATAAAGCTGTTGAAATTGTTGCACCACAAGGATATGAGTTGCCTAAGGATGAAAAAGATAGAACACATTATTTCGGCATTGGAGAAAGTAGACCAGCAAAAAAATCTGATACATTAGAAATGCAGTGGCAAAATTCAATAGGTTCAGATTATATAACTGAATTTAAATCTGCAGTAAAAACATCAGATGGTGGAATAATTGCAGTAGGAAGTACAGATGTTAATACATCTATTGCAAATAGCGAAGGTTATGGAAATCAAGATGGAATAATAGTTAAATATTCTTCAGAAGGAGAGATAGAATGGAGCAAACTTGTAGGTGGAGAAGGATATGATGAGTTATTTGAGATTGAATCAGATCCTGGTGGTGATTTGTATGCTGTAGTAGGATATGTAGATTCGTCTAGTGTTAAGTATGATAATGTAGATTTGGAATCTATAGAGGATTATGGACAAGCAGATGGTTTTGTAATGGTGATAGATAAACAAGGAAATAAGCAGTGTGCAAATACTATAGGAAAAGAGGAAAATGATAGAATAAACTCAGTTGCAATAAATGAAAATGGAGAAGTTGCTGTTACAGGAAGTTATCATGAAAAAGGAAGTAAAAAAGGATATATTTGTAAATTTAATAATGATGGAACTTGTGATTGGCATAAAGATTTGAATAGTACAGCAAATGTATGGGGAGAAGCTATTACTACAACTTCTGACGGATTTGCAGTTGGGGTAAACTTTAATGGAAATACATTAAATATAGAAGAGACAACAAATACAGTAACAAACACACAAAGTGATGGTTCAACAGATTCTGTGGTACTCGGATTTACATCAGATGGTACTTATAAATGGCAAACTAAAATAGGTAGTACAAAAAATGATGAAATATTTGATATGATTAACTATGTAGATGCAGATGGAAATGATATTATAGCTGTAGTAGGTGCTTTTGGAGCTAATATAAGTAATTATAGTTTATCTACAAAAGGTGTATATGATGGTATGCTTGTTAAATTGCAAGAAGAAAATGGAGATTGGAAGTCAGCTATATCTATTGGAGGAAGTAGTGATGATGTTATAAATTCTATTGAAACCACCAATAATGGAGGTTTGTTACTTGGTGGCTGGACATATAGTAGTAGTGTTAAATGTGGGAATACAAGCATAGTTACATCAAATAAAGGTGAAAATGATGGTTTTATTATAGAAATAGATGATTCAAATAATGTAGTATGGAGCGATGCAATTCAAGGTAGCTCATTTGATAGTGTAGATGGTGTAGTACAAACAAAAGATGATTCATTTTATGCAGTTGGTGATTTTGACAGTAATAGTTTAACTGCATCAAATACAGATGATATACTTAAGAATAATGGTTCAAGTTATGCAAATGCTTATGTTATTAAATATGAACAAGAAATTATTGAAGCAGAAATACAAGAAGCTAAAGAGATAAAAGTAGAAAACAAATTAAAAGAATTTACTATTACAACTGAAATAGGAGAAAATTTACATAAACAAAGAACAGGTGGAACTATAACAGGAAACACTTCTTCTAGTTATCCAGAAAATGAACATAAGAAATTCGTTGAAAATGTAAAATACGGAAATGACAATACTACTGAAATAGTTATTCATCCAAATGAGGGGCATTCAATAACAAGCATAACTATAAATAATGAAGAAGTAAAATTTACACCAGAAGAAAATGGAGATATCAAAATACCTGCTGGATATTTCAAAAATATGGACGAAGATAAACATATAATTGTAATATTTTCAGAAGAAAAATATACTTTAACTATAAAGAAGACTGATAAAAATAATAATCCTCTTGAAGGTGCAGAATTTGAAATTAAGTCTCAGGCTCAATCTGGAGAAGAAACAAAAACATACAAAGCTACAACAGATAAAAATGGTGAGGCTAAAGTAGAAGTTGATAATTATGGAAAATATACTGTAAAAGAAATAAAAGCCCCAGAACATTACATTTTATCAGAAACAGAACAAGAAGTAGAAATATCTGAAGAAGGTACTGGAGGCACAACAGTTACATTTGAAAACGAAAAATATGCTTTAGTAACTGTACACCACTACCTAAAAGAAAATGGTGAAAATACTGAAAAAAGAGTTGCAGATGATGTAATTTATGAAGGTAAACCAAGAGAGCACTATGAAACATATCCAAGAATGGACTTAGAAGGTTTAACATTGGAAAAGAAGAATAAAGAAGATATATCACCAGATGATGAAGATGATATATATGTAATTCCTGATAAAGCTACTGGAGAGTATGTAGAAGATGAGAATATTGAAGTTAACTACTACTATGAACCAACTCCAATGAAATTAACAATACATCATTATATACAAGGAACAGAAGATGAAGTTATACTTGATGGAAAACCAGTTGAAGAAGAAGTTGAATTTACTGATTCAACAGTAACATTTGATGAAGATGATAATTATACTGTTTCTGCAACTGACAAATATAAATTAGAAGAAAATGAAAATTATAAAAAATTAACATCAGATTATATCTTTACAAATGTAACAACACAAAGTTTAGATGAAGAAGGATTATTAGGTGATTTAAATACTCCAGAAATAACTGATGAATTTACATATAATACGGATTCAGAGATAATTTACTATTATGAACTAAAATCACATACTATAACTTCTGAAGTAATTCAACATGAAGAAGATAGAACTAATGAGGAATTTAATGTAAAAGAAAAAGTACAAGTTGATGGAGGTACGATAACTGGTAAATATACTGATGAATATCCAGAAGAAGAAAGAAAAATGTTTATAGAAGAAGTTGAGCAAAAGAAAGATTCTAAAGAACAGATAAATATAACTCCAGAGTATGGATATAAAGTAAAATATGTTAAAGTTATTTCAACACCAGATGAAGGTGAATCAACTGAAAGTGTTGTGTATGGCAAGGAAGACGAAAAAGTTGATGATGAAGAAAATGAAGGTCAAATTGAAGATGGAGAAGAAAAGGAAGACCAAATTGGAGGTGAAGAAGAAAACGAAGACCAAATTGAGGGCGGAGAAGAAAATGCAGGCCCAATTGAGGGTGAAGAAGAAAACGAAGGTAAAGTTGAAGTAAAAGAAAAAGATGAAAGAGTAAATGTAGCAGTAACAAAATTCCAATCTGTTACTGAAGATAAGCATATTGTAACAGAATTTGAGCCTTTAGAGGGTAATGTTAATGTTCATCATGTGATTCGTGAAGATGGAAAAGCAGATGAGGAAGTAAAGAGTGGAACTATTCATGGTTTAGTTGGAGAGCCATATCAAACAGGACCTGTTGATTTAGAGCATTATGAAGTAGTTGAAACTGATGGAGATACAACTGGAAAATATACAGAGGCTGATAAAGACGTTTACTATTACTATAAATTAAAAAAATATAAATATACTGTAGAATATTATTATGATAATGAAATTGATAATGAAGAAACTATGAAAGGTGAAGCTGAATATGGCTCTGCAGTAACTGAGTTTGTAGACAAAAATAGACCTGGATATGAATTAGTAAACAAAACTCCTGAAAATGAAGAAGATGAAAGTAAAGTAAATCTAATAATTTCAGATGATCCAAATAATAATGTTATAAAAATTTATTATGCAAGAGCTAAATTCAAATATAGGGTTGAATATTATTATGATGGTGTAAAAGATGAAGATGAAACAGTTGAAAGAGAAGCTACATATGGTGATATAATAACTGATTATGAAGAAAGCGATAGAGAAGGTTATAAATTAGTAGATAAAAAGCCAAAAAATGAACGTGATGAATTTGGATTAACTATTACTGAAAAAGAAGAAAATAATGTAATACAATTATATTACAGAAGTGAATACAAAATAACAACTAAAGTAAGAACTCATAGAGAAGAATATGTAAATGGTGATGTAATAGAAAATGTAGCAGGAGGTACAATATCTTGTAATGAAGATCCAAATGAACCTTATGAAAAAGTATTAAAAGGCGATAGCAATGAAAAAGCCATTGTTATACAACCAGACTCAGGATATACGATAGTAAATGTATGGATTTCTAATGGACCAGAAGCTGAAGAAGAAGAATTTAATTATGAGAAACTAATAAATGAGGGAACAGTAACAATACCAAAAGGCTACTTTAATAATATGAACTCAGATAAACACATTGAAGTAGAATTTAGAAAAATAAGCAAAGTTATAGTAAAATATCTAGAAAAAGATGGCACAGGATTTACAGAAAAAGAATTAGCTCCTCAAATAATAATAAACGGTTATGAAGGAAAACCTTATACAACTTCAAGAGCAGATGTAACAAATTATAAAGATGCTACTGATAAAGATGACCAAATCACTCCATTAAATGCCTCAGGAACAATGAAAGCTGATGACATAACAGTAATTTACTATTATGAAAGAATACCTGCAGGAATTACTGTAAAATATAGAGAAAAAGTACTTGATGAAAATGGTAATGAAAAAGGAATTGCAATTCCTGGATACGAAGATAAAACTATAAATGGATATGTTGGATTAGAATATAAAACAACTAGAGCAGATATACCAAATTATGTACCAGCAACTCCTGTAGATGGACCATCAGAGCAAAATAGTGTTATAAATGTTTTAAAATCTGAAAATGCCAAAGATGGAATATATGGAGCAGAACCAGTTGAAATTGTTTACTGGTATGAAAGAGAATTTAACATATCTACTAAAGTAATACAACATAAAGAAAATAGAACAAATAAAGAAACTGGAATAAAAGAAGAAAAATTGGAAGATGGTGGAACAATTACTGGACAAGAAGATGAGGTTCTTGAAAAAGTAGTATATAATCACACATCAAAACAGCGAATAGAAATTAAGCCAAAACAATATTATAATGTAAAATCTATAGCAATAGTTGGTATAGATAGAGATGAAGCTGAGACAAAAACATATATTTATGGTGAAAATGCAGTTTCTGATGCAGAAATTATTTATCAAAAAAATGAAGATGGAACTATTATTTTAAGTTATTTCGTACATGTAAAAGAAGATAAACGCGTTGAAGTAGAGTTTGATCCTGTGTATGGCGAGGTTGTAGTTCATCATTACATAGCTGGAACAGGAGAGCAATTTGATAAAGACCCTGAAAAAGTTCCATCAAAAGTTGCAGGTCAAGTTGTTGAAAATGAAACTATTAGGGATTTAATAGGTGAACCATATACAACATCACCAAGTGAAAATATTTCAAACATTTATAAATTAGTAGATAAATATGGAGCAGAAAGTGGAGAAATTACTACAGATACAATCGATGTTTACTATTACTATAATTTCAAAGAATTTGAATATAAAGTAGAATACTATTATGACGGTGAAAAAGATGATACTGAAACAGAAACATTTACAGCAACATACGGAGACAAAATAACAAGATATGATGACAAAGT
>CANRGN010000074.1 GCA_947630235.1 uncultured Clostridia bacterium | reverse complement strand
TTGCTACGTCCCTTTGGGTCCGTCCCCCTGGTTCCCTTGATCCTCTTGGTTCCGTCCCTCTGGGGCCTCTTGGTTCACGTCCATCTTTTTTTGTTTGTATAAAAAATAAAAAAATAGTTAAAATAAAATTATGAAAAAAAATAAATTTTTAGAAATTATAATAGTTATAATAACTGGGTTTATAAGTGGATTTTTTGGAGCTGGAGGGGGACTATTATTAGTTCCCTTTTTTGTACATGGATTGAAAATTGATGAGGTTCGATCTAGAGCTAATGTTATTTTAATAATTTTATCTTTAGTAACAATTAGTGGATTAGTATATATGAGAAATAATTTAATTGATTTTAATTTAGGGATAAAATGTGCTATTGGTGGAGTTATTGGCAGTATTATTGGTAGTAAATTATTAGTTAAATTAGATAGAAAAATTTTGAATATTTTGTTTATTATTTTTCTTTTTTATTCTAGCTTTAAAATTATTTTTTCGGGTTAAATATAATTTTGTAATAAATATAAGTTGGTAAAGTTAGATAAAAAAATTTATAGAAAGAGTGATATTTTGGAAATTGTTTTTGGTGTAATTGCAGGGATTGTAGCAAGTCTTGGAATGGGTGGAGGAACTATTTTAATACTTCTTTTAGATTTATTTACCAAATTAAATCAGCATACTGTACAAGCTACTAATTTGATATTTTTTATTTTTGTTGCAATAACATCAGGTATTATAAATTCAAAACGAAATTTGCTGAATAAAAAAATAATAATAAAATATTCATTACTTGGTGGAATAGGAGCTTTTATTGGTGCGAAATTGGCAAATATTGTAAATAGCAAAAGTTTAAAAAAATATTTTGGATATTTTTTACTTATTATAGCAATTTTTGAAGTTTATGAATTTTTTAAACAGTATAAAAAAGATAAATAATGATAAAATAAAAATATAAAAACAAAAGAAATAAAAGTATAAATGAAGATAACAACAAATATTTTTCGTTTATAGAAACAGGAGGTAAAATTATGAAATTTATGAAAGGTGTAATGATAGGATCTGCAATAACAGCTAGTGCAATGATGATGTATTCTGGAACAGTAGATATGGGAAAAAAGAAAATGGTAAAAAAAGGAAAACAATTGATGAAAAGAATGGGATTATAATAAAAAGCTCCTCAAAAATAAGAGGAGCTTTTATAATTTTATTCTGAGTCTTTTTCTACTAAGCAATCTTCATATTCTGCTTTGCATGGTCCATCACAATCTAAGTCAACACCTTTTAAGCATTTTCCTTTGTGTTTACATACTTCACATATTTTGATGTGTTCAACTCTGTTAACCCAAATTTCAACTGCATAGTGTTTATGAGGACATAGTGGTCCAAAAACAAATTGTCCATATTTATCTGTAAAAGTATGAGAAACAGGGCGTCTTTCTTTTCCATGAAGGTCTTTTGTAACTTCTATAAGTTTTACAACAGCATCAGAAATAGGATCACCATATTGATTTTTTATAATACCAAAAACAACATCTCTGTTATCTTCAGGTAATTTTACATCTAAATCATATTGTTTTCCATTTTCAATAACACCATTAATTTCAATTTTTTTATCTTTTTTATCATAATCTTCACAAGTATCACATTTTTCAAATTTTTCAAATTCCATAATAATATCATTCCTTTCTTTTATGCTTGTCTAGTATATAATATGAATTTTTTTTATATATGTGAATAAGTATGAAAGTAAATTTTTGTTTTTGTAGTCAAAAATCATAAAATAAGTTATATTACTGAAGATATTACTTTATATTATTTTTAAATTGTTGTAATGTGCAAAAAATTTATTCGTGTAATATTAATTTATTGTTAATAAAAAATGTCAATATATTTTTATAAAGAAATTAAATCTTAATATTTGAAATCTATTTGATAACAATTTGTAAGTAAAGTTTTATTGATTATTTATATATATCGTGATATAAATAATACATAAATTTTTTTAATAAAAAACAATATTATTTATAGGAATATTCTATAAAAATTATTTTGAAAGGAATTGATAATTATGGAAGAGATTAACGAAAAAATTTTATTAGAAATGAAGAATTATTTCACTTCAAATCATTTTGATCAAATTAAAATATTAGATACAAAAAGAGCAAAAACAGAGGTAATTAATGCTGTTATAAAAAATAATAATATAGAAAATGATGCTATAATAAATAATATTGTTGAATCGTATTTTGGAATAGCAAATGATGTCATAAATAAAAAAATAGTTTTATAAAAAATGAACCAGAGGTGAGCCTCTGGTTCATTTTTTTATTAAATTAAAAAGATTTATTTATATATACAAAAATTTAAATAAATTAATTTAATATTATGTAAAGTGTTGAAATTGATTTTTGAATATGTTATAATAATTTCTAATAATTAAAAAATTTCTTGTGGGACAGTATATAAAAAATACAGTCCCATAAACTATATTTAAGAAATATTTTAGGGGGTAAAAAATGAATAAATCAAAGAAAATTTTAAATGTATTTTATTTAGATAAAGAAAAAGATATTGTTGTAACTTTATATAAAACAAATACAAGTAAAGTTCTATATAGAATAGAAACCCCAAACCATAATACAGGAAATTTAATAACTAGTATAGCAAAAATGTGTAATTTAGCAATAGAAAAAGATGAAAATGATATGAAAGTTATAAACGGAAGTTTATTTCCTTTAAAAGATAATTTTTATATGTTTATGCTAGGAGGAATGAATGTAGCTACATTTAATTCAAGAGGAAAAGTTAAAGTTAATTGCAGAATACCAGCTATAATCAAAACTTTAATGAGTCAAACCAAAAATTATAAGTTAGATGTTGAAGAATCATTATTATATTTTGAAATTCCAAAAGAGCAAAAATTAGTTACAGATTTACATAGTCATTTACATGCTATATTAAAACCAGATGTGTTAATTTCTTTAGGAATTAAACATCAAATAAAATATCCATTATATTATGTAAGAAAAATAAAATTAACTTTATCTCCAAGTCAAGAAGAAAAAATGAAAGCTTTAGAGAAAAAAGCATTTGATGAAATTTATGAAGAAGGTTTATCAGATAAAGATAAATTAAAAAAAGCAAGGTTTGGAATATATATGAATTTTGCTGATTTAATATTAAATAATTTAGAAAATGCAAAAGAAAATATTAATAAAATAAGAATAAGTTTAGGAATAATGAAAGATGGTCAGGCAGTTTTTACAAATTTAGAAAAATTATATCAATACAGATATGTATTTACTAAAGGTGTTCCATCAGAAAATAAAATTCCTATTGATATTTCAATTCTTGAAAAACTTCCAGATGAAGATTTAAGAAGATTTTGTAAAGAAATGTTTATGGATTATACAAAAGTTGGAACATATCAAAATAATAATGTAAATGAAGATATGCTTTTAGCAATTGCTAGAGAATCTAAGAAAAAAGGAATAATATATTCTGAAATTTCTCAAACATGTTTAGTTCGCCAAGGTAAAGAAGCTATAGAATGTTTAGAAAATGCTCAAAGAATACTTCCACAAATTGAGAAAGAAACAGGAGTAAGAATAAGATATTTAGCAGCAATTAGAAGAGATTATGAAACAGTAGAGCAAATGTTAGAAGCGGTAGATGTTATAAAAGCAGTAGCTCATAGTCCTTATGTTGTAGGTGTAGATATTTTAGGTGAAGAATTAAATGATATATATGAATTAAAACCAGCTTTAAAAGAGCTAATTGAGTATGCTGTTTATGAAGATCCAAATTTTGTAATAAGAATTCATGCAGGAGAAAATGATTCTTTTTCAGAAAATATAGAAAGATCAGTTAAAATCATTGAAGAATGTGTACCAGAGGGAATGAAATATCCAAAATTTAGAATAGGTCATGGATTATATGGAAAAAATCCAAATTCAAAAGAAGGCAAATTACTTATTGAAAGAATGAAAAAGATTGGTGCAGTTTTAGAATTTAATTTAACATCTAATGTTAGATTAAACAATTTAAATAATTTAAATAATTGTCCAATAAAAACATATTTAGATAGTGGAGTAAAATGTGTTCAAGGAACTGATGGATATGGAATATATGGAACAGATTCTGTTGAAGAACAAATGGCATTAAAATGTTTATTAGGATTTAAAGATAAAGATTTTTATAAAATGAAGGAATATGAAAATGAAATAATAAAATCAGCAGATAAATATTTTAAAGAAAAATTTAAAAAATTTGAAGAAGAAATAAAAGATACAAATATAGAGAATTTTATAGTTCAAAAAGAATTAGAAAATATAGGATTAAGAACTTTTGATACAACAACATTTTTAAATCAAAATTTAGAATCAAAAGAAGCATTAAAAGATAAAATAAGCAAATCACTTCCAATGGATAAAGTACCAGTCGTTATAGCTGGCGGAAGTTTTAATACAATTGGAAGAGAAACTAATAATGTATCAGAAGAAGCAAAACATATTTTAAGAGATCTTATTTCTCAAATAGATAGTAAAAAAGCTTATTTTGTAGTTGGACACAAAATGCAAGGTTATGAAAAAGCTTTAATAGAAATTGCAAAAGAGTCAAATTCAGGTATTGAAACTTATGCTATAGTTCCAAAGAAATTATCAGAAAAGCAAAAAGATGAATTATTAAAAAATCAAATTGATAAAGTATGTGTATCTACAATAGCTCAAGAAGCTGGAATTTATAAAAGCTTTAATTATGAAATATTTGAACGTCAAAAATCAATTGTTTTAGCATTTGATGGAAATTCACCAGTAGAAAATTTAATACAAGAAGCAAAAAATGGTAAAGCAAAAGCAAAAATATATGTAAATAAAAATGTAGAAAATTTAAATCAAAAAGCAGATTCTTTAGAAGGTTATGTATTTAAATTTGATAAAGATAATGGATTAGTTGAAAAGATAATAGAAGATAATCCTGAAATAAAAAAGTAAAATTATGAGCAAATTATGAGCCAGAAGGAAGGACCCAAGAGGACCCAGAGGGACGTAGCAATTGGGCCAAGTGGACGAAGGTTTCGTCCACTTGGCCCAATTGCTACGTCCCTCTGGGTCCTCTTGGGTCCTTCCCTCTAACAAACTAAAATTTATGATTGATTATTATTCAATTTTGTTGTATAATAAAGAACAATAATTTTAAAATAGGGGGTAAAAAATGGCAAAGATATTAGAAGATATTTCAAGAACTTTTAATGAATTTTTATTAATACCAAATCTAACAGATGAAAGATGTATACCAAGTAATGTGAGTTTAAAAACACCACTTGTAAAATTTAAAAAAGGAGAAGAACCTAAAATAAGTTTGAATGTTCCTTTTGTGTCTGCAATTATGCAATCTGTATCTGGTGAAGAGATGTCAATTGCTTTAGCTCGCGAAGGTGGATGTTCTTTTATTTATGGTTCTCAATCAATTGAAAGTCAAGCTGAAATGGTTAGAAATGTAAAAAAATATAAGGCTGGTTTTGTTACAAGTGATTCTAATGTAAAGAGCGGAACAAAATTAAAAGATGTAATTGATTTAATAGAAAAAACTGGTCATTCTACAGTAATAGTAACTGATGATGGTACTGCAAAAGGAAAATTTATTGGTCTTGTTACAGATAAAGATTATAGAATTAGTAGAGTAGATTTAGATGATCCTATTGATAAATATATGACTAAAAAAGAAAATGCAGTATATGCTAGAAAAGGAATAAGTTTAATAGAAGCAAATGATATTATTTGGGAAAATAAAATAAGTTGTTTACCTATTTTAGATGATGAAGATAAATTAAAGTATTTAGTTTTTAGAAAAGATTATGAGGATAGAAAAAACAATCCAGATTCTCTTTTAGATGAAAACAAAAGATATATAGTTGGTGCAGGTATAAATACTAGAGATTATGAAGAAAGAATCCCAGCATTAGTTGAAGCTGGTGTTGATGTAGTTTGTATGGATTCTTCTGATGGATATTCTGTATGGCAAAAAAATACAATTGATTGGGTTAGAGCTCATTATGGAGATAGTGTAAAAATTGGTGCAGGAAATGTTGTAGATAAAGATGGTTTTTATTATTTAGCAGAAGCTGGAGCAGATTTTATTAAAGTTGGCGTTGGAGGAGGATCTATTTGTATAACTCGTGAAACTAAAGGAATTGGTCGTGGCCAAGCTAGTGCTCTAATGGATGTTGTAGAAGCCAGAAATGAATATTATGAAAGAACTGGGATTTATATTCCTGTTTGTTCAGATGGTGGAATTGTACACGATTATCATATAACTCTATCTTTGGCTATGGGTGCTGATTTTGTTATGATGGGTAGATATTTTGCTAGATTTGATGAGAGTCCTACTAGAAGGATAAAAAGAAATGGAACCTTCTTAAAAGAATATTGGGGTGAAGGCTCAAATCGTGCTAGAAATTGGCAAAGATATGATTTAGGCGGAGAAGCCAAAAATAAATTAACATTTGAAGAGGGTGTTGATTCATATATACCTTATGCCGGACCTCTTAAAGATAATTTAGCAGTTACAGTTAGTAAAATAAAATCTACTATGTGTAATTGTGGTAGTATTACTATTAAAGAACTTCATGAAAAAGCTAGATTTACATATGTATCTGCAGTAAGCATTAAAGAAGGTGGAGCACATGATGTTATTTTAAAAGAATATGATAATAA
>CANRGN010000073.1 GCA_947630235.1 uncultured Clostridia bacterium | reverse complement strand
TACACAGAAGATTGTACTATTAGTTTTTTAGATATGTATGAAAAAGTAAAAAGAAATGCACCTGATTTAAGACCACCGACAGAAAAAGAACAGATACAAATTGCAAAAGCATTTTCAAAAATAGGAAAACAAAATAATATTACAATACATTCTTGCTGTGAAAAAGAATTTTTAAAAGATTATGGATTAGATATAACTGGTTGTATGAGTAAAGAAATAGTTGAAAAAGCAATAGAAAATAAATTAATTGCACCAAAAACCAATAATAAGAGAGAAGGGTGTGCTTGTTTATTAGGAAACGATATAGGTGCATATAACACTTGTGGGCATCTATGTAAATATTGCTATGCTAATGCAAATACTGGTCTGGTTAGAGAAAATATGAAAAAACATATTCCTACATCTCCATTTTTAATTGGTGGAAATGAAGAAGGCGACAAAATAACAGAGGCAAAACAAAAGAGTTGGAAAACAAATAAAGATGAACAGATTAGTTTGATTTAATCAGTTTGAGAAATTACAATAATTATGGCAGATAATTAGTTGAAATTATCTGTCTTTTATAATATAATCGTAAAAATATTGGTTAATAGAAAAGAGGAAATCTAATTATGAAAAAGAAAATACTTATTTGTATTTTTATTTTATTAGTAATTATTACACTTATTTTTGGAATATTTGCATTAAAAAAAGATGATACAGTTTGGATAACAGATAATGAATTTTTATATGATAAAGCAGTTGATTATATTGTAGAACAAAGTAAATTAGAAAGTCATGATAAAGACAAAGAAGATTATCAAGTTTTTATAGATTATAAAGGATTCGGAATTGAAGAAAAAGATAATAAAAAAATTGCTTATATGTGGATATTAGAAGAATCATATTATGTAGAAAATAATGAATTACAAACTAGTACAGGCTCTTCTATGGCATATAAATTTACTTTTGAAAATAACGAAGTGGTAGATTATGAATTACCTGAAGATGGAAGTTATTATGCTTCTTCAATAAAAGATATGTTTCCAGATAGTATTGAAAATAAAGTAATGTCATTTGAAATGGATGATACAAAATTGAAAGAAGAAGTGGAGAATCATTATTCATATTTAGATTCTATAAGTTAAATAAATAATATTTTGAAAGGATTTTTAGATAAGTATTTTAAAGCCATAAAATATACATATTTAGAGGGCTCTATTTTGTATTAAATATAAATTGAGTAATTACAGCTTTTTTTTTATGGCTTGAAGAAAAAAATAATTTTTCAAAATAATTATTAAAAATATAAATTTTAATAAAAAAATAGAAAATTTTTTAAATTTGAAAATTTTTATAAATTTAAATTTTCACAGACTAAAAAAATTTTAGTTCAAAAAATTTTATTTCTTTTAAAAATCTAATTATTATAATTATATATATGTTTTTTAATTGATTTTGATTATTTTGAATCATGAGAATTTGGAAAAGAAGATTTCTATAAAATGAGTGCCATAGATAAAGAATATGTTGAAAATGGCAAAGGAGAAATATTTGAAACATCACAAAGAAGTGATGGAGATGGAGGATGGGGTAGAACTTTAGGTGAGAGAAATTTAGTAAATTATCGTCAAACATGTATGATGCAATAGATGAAATAATCGTTCATATGTTTACTAATAAAGATAAAGAAATAATAAAGTTTGAAAGAATGACTGATTTTATTAAATAATGAACAAAAAAGTTTTAATAGTTTTTATACTAATATAAGTTTGAGTCCAAAAAAATTTTTATTAATATAGAGATAATGGAAATACATATATCCATCGCCTTTGACTTCATGATTGCTGTATTAGCTAATACAATACAAGCAAAAGGATTTAACAATAGACAACTTATAAAATACTTTTTTATATTAAATTTTAAATCTAATTACAAATTTTTATCTAAACTTTATAAAAAAGAAAGGTTTTTACAACCTATACAAAAAGAAAATAGTCCAAGTTTTTTTTATGTTGTACCTAAATGGGAAGTTGAAGAAAAAGCAAGATTATATAATATGCTTAAATTGATGCAATCTTTGGATGAAGATTGTTTATATAGGGTTGATATATATCCGAAAGAAATTTCAGAAAACATTAAGAATGCATTTTCAAAACCATTAGCTTGGTTAAGAAGCAATACAGGTTTTCAAATTGATGAAATAAATTTAACAGGAGAAAGAAAAAATACTCCAAGAGATCCTAATGCAGAAGAAACATTAAAACAATATGAAGAATATTTAAAAGATATAGATACATTTCCTGTTTTTTATGTAAATGTTAATGTATTTGCAAATAATAGTGATACATTAAATATATTATTAGATTCAGCTGCTACAGAATCAATAAAAAGTGGATATTATTCAATTAGAACTAATCAAGGAGAATATAATAGTAAATCATTTATAGAAAAAGAATTTCAAAACTTGAGTAGTAAAAGAGCTCCTGAATTATTAAAAATGTGGCCTACAACATATACAATAAATGATATATCACCATTTTTTAGATTTCCTGCATTATATGATGGTGAAGTAATTGAAATTCCAAAAGAAACTGCACCAAAATATAATGAGAATGGAATGTTAATAGGAAAAGATTTAAACTCATATGATGTTAATATAGATATACCAAGTTTTGCAAAGCATATGTTTGTATGTGGAGTTCCTGGATCTGGAAAAACAAATACAATGTTACATTATCTGAACATATATCTAAACTATGTGCAGTATTTGAAGGAGCATTTCCTTTGCAACCACCAACACCATTTTTATTAGATAAATCAATACAAAATATTTATATGAAAAAAGGATGGAAAACTAATGAAGTAAATGACGGAACAAAAGAATATCCAATAATGTCAGAACTATATGAACAATTCCAAGAAGAACTTGATAAAACAAGTTATGATGGAGAAATAAAAGGAAATATTCGTTCAGCATTAGAAATGAGAATAGGAAGTTTGTTAAGGAGGGAAATGAAAGAAATATTTGATGTCAAATATTCAATAATAAAACCTGAAGATTGGTTAAAAATGCCAATAAAAATAGAACTTGAATCATTAGGAGAAGGACCTGCAAACTTTACAACACTTATGTTGTGTACATTGATAAGGGAAATTTTAAAAGCTAATCCAAATGCAGACAAAGATAAAACATTAAGACATGTTATTTTCATAGAAGAAGCTCACAATTTAATAGGACCAGATGCAACACCATGAAGCAAACCCAAAAGTTGCTGCAACAGCATTTATTGTAAAAATGCTAGCAGAGAGACTTAAGAGAAGGAATTGTTATAGCAGATCAGTTACCTACAGCGATGGCTCCAGAAGTAATAAAAAATATAAATATAAAATTGGTACATAGACTTACATCATCTGATGATAGAGAATTAATAGGAAATACAATGTCAGCAACTAGTATGCAAATAGAAGCAATGGCTACACTAACACAAGGTGGGGCATTTATGAATTATGAAGGATTACTAAGACCTTTTCAAATGCAAGTACATTATACAAAAGAACATGATGTACCACCACCTAGCAATATAGAATTATTTGATATAATAGAAAATAGACCTGCTTATATGAAATTAAAACAAGAGGCTTTAGAAAAAGAATTAATACCATTAGAAGAAAAGATAAATAATTTTATTGTAAAGTTAGATGATTTTTATGAAAACCAGTTTAAAAATTACGTATATGATGGTGAACATATAGATATAAAAATAGAAATAGTAAGAGATAGACTATTATCTTTTTTAGATTATTCGTTAGTATTATCAGATGAATTAATACGTCTTATAGCATATAAAGTTGAAAATAAAGAAAATATAGAAAGATTAGATTATAAATTAAGAGAAATAATATCAAGAATAAACCAATATATGGATGAAAATCAAGTAAAAATTGCAAAAGGAATAAAAGAATTTAGAGAAAGAAATGAGGGAAATTTATAATGAAAAAAAATGGGAAATCTTTAGAAGCTGTAAAAAAGAAACAGATGGATGTAGGAGAAAAAGTAAGTGAAGTGCAAAAAAAAGGAAAAGAAATACAAGACAATAAGAGAAAAATAGATAATTTACATGAAATTGTATCAGATACATCTTTAGATGAGGAATATAGAAAAGCATGTGCATCAGAAGTTGGTAAAGTTCAAACAGAATACTATAAACAAAAAGATGATTTAAATTATGATATGATAAATTTAAAATCTGAGATAAATGAAACAAAAGAAGAAGTACAAGACAATATAAATAAAATAGAAAAATCAAAAGAAGAGGTTGGAAAAGTAGATGGAAAAACAGATAATAGAAGTAGTATAGAAAAATTAAAAACAAAATTAAAAGAGATAGCAAATGGTAGTTTAAAAGAATGAGTATATGAGAAAGAAAAATTTGATTCTTTTGAAAAATATGTGAAAGATGTTAAAGAAAAAACAGATAAATAAGGAAGGTATGAAAATGAAGGGATTAGATATAAAAAGTATTGAAAAAAAGCGTGAAAAATTGTCTGAAAAAACTGAAAAAGAAAATGAAAAAATAGATAAATTAAATGAAAACAAATTAAATATAGATGAAATGAAAGGAGTTATACAAGACTTAGATCCAACAACAAAAAGTATGTTAGAAGATTCAATAGATGTTGCAGACAAACAAAATGAAAGCGAAATAAAAAAATCTGAACAAATAAGTGAAAATAATGAAAATGAATTGAATGAATTAGAGAATGAAGCAAAAAAAAGTTTTGAAAATGTAGAAAGTGCAGATAAGAAATAAAAAAAGATAGAGAGTCAAGCAAATAAAACAGGATTAGATCTTTCTAAAATAACAGAAAAATCAACAGAAAAAGTACAAGATTGGAGAGAGAAATTAAAAGAAGTAGATGATTTAAAAAAATTAGTAAACCAAGTACGAAAAAAATATAAAAAATAATGAAACCATTTTTAAATTTACCTTTATTTGGCGAAGTACCTAGCAAGATATTAATAGAAATTCTAATGGTGTATATGAATTAAATAGGCTCATAAATCTATTGAGAGCTAGAGATACATATAATGGAAAAAATGAATATAGAGAAAATATAGAAAAAATAAATAATTTAATTAATTACATAAATCAAAATCAATCTGCTATGATTGAAGTAGAACCTTACGGAAAAATGAAAGAATCATTTAAAAATAATATAGAAAAATATGAAGATACCAAAGAAGAAATTTATAAAGATTTAGTAAAAAAAGAGTCTCTTTTATTTGATTGTGCAATAGATCATACTTCAATATTAACACAAGAATTCTTTGAAAAAATAGAAGTTAGCTTATATTTTACATCACATGAGAAGCCATATAATGCAGATAAATTTAAAATAATTCAACGATTATATGACTTTTTCAAAAATAGCTATATAAATGTAAATAATTATGGATCAGTACAAACAGTAATATTAAAGGCACCAGATAGTATATATACTGAAATGTATACATATAAGGCAATGGGTCAAACAATTTTGAATAATAACCAAAAATTACCAATAAATCAAGTAGAAAATAGAATTAGATGTAATTTTAATAAAGAAGTTTCAATTTGTATAGCAGCAGGATTAATGAATTTGGGGTTATTTGAAATCGAAAAACAAATATTAACATATTATGTAAGTTGTGGAATAAATGTAAATGAAACAATACAAAAAAGAATAAAATATTTAGAGACAGATACTAGAAATGGAAAAGAAGGAATAGTTCATGAGGTAGATGAAACAGGATTTGCTTATGATTTTGCTTCAAGTAACTGGTCAGATGATGATATGATGGCATTCTTTAGAAATTTAGCATACCAAGAAAAGAAACTAAATTATTCACTAGTTATAGAAGATTGGAAAAAGACATTGCCAATGACTTTTAAAGTTAAGATATCTGATGAAGTAATATGTGAAGAAATTTTAAAAATGCTAGAAGCTGAATATGATAATGAAATAACATGTAAAGTTACTAAAACAATAGCTTTATCTGAAAGCTCTTTTGAAGAACAAAAAGCAATAGTATTTAATAGTAATTCAGAAGAATATAATAAAGAAATAACATTTTTATTAAGTTGTATAAAGATAGGAAAAAGCTTAAGTATTAGAATATTTACTTTATATACACCAAATCCTGAAACTTCAACTGAAGATGATTTGAAAGAAGCTTGGCAATAAAGAAAGGTCTTAATCCAAAAAATACAGCTTATATTGAAGGATTAAGAGAATCTATATTAAGATTACTAGAAAATTATTTAACTAAAGAAACTACAACAAATGATATATATTAATAAAAAAAGAGATGTGAAGTAAATTTGCATGATAGGGAGTGGACTGTGCTGTCAGAAATTGATAGTTAAATTCATTCCTTTTTTGTATAAAAAGTGATTATGAAAAACTTAATAAAGCAATAATGAAATTGACTGAAAATCAGAGATTCGTAATTATAAATCATTATTATAAAAATCAGCCTCTAAATAAAATATCTAAACCATTAAGAAAACGCTGTTTATCAATTAAAATTGAAAGCAATCTTAAGCTTAAAAAGTTTTATGGAGGAATAAAATATACAAAAAACAAAATTTTATAAATTATTAGAAAAAGCAAGAAAAGAAGAAACTGCTTTAATTATTGTAATAGATAAAATAATTCACTTAATAAATAAGTATTCTTAAAATGAAAAAAAAGAATAGGTGATGATTTAAAAAGCATTTTAATAGAACATGCAATAAAAATAATTAAAAATCTTAAATTTGCAGATAAATTAGCAAAATAAAAAAATATAAAACGAAATTAAGAATTAATCTAAAATTTAAAATAAAAAAGTATCCGTCAGTTTTTATTAATAATATTATACTATCTTGACGATTTTTTTTTATACATTTATAATAAAAATAATCAAAAATAAACTGGAGGCAATTATGGATAATAAATATAAATTAACATTAGAACAAAATATATTTTTAGCAAAAAGAAATATAGTAGATAATATTTATTGCAATGCTAGGATGGAAGGCATAAATGTTACATTTCCTCAAACTCAAACAATTTT
>CANRGN010000072.1 GCA_947630235.1 uncultured Clostridia bacterium | reverse complement strand
AATCAAGCAGATGAGAATCTTGATTACATTATAAATCGTATATTTTGTGATTTGATACCACTTGGTTATAATATAGACATAAAATATATAAAGGATTATAAAGATTTTTTTGATGAAAATTTTAATGTTACTTATACATTAAATAAAGTTGCTTAAACATAGTAGTCTATTCTATTTTTGAGAATAGGCTATTTTTTTATTTTCATAATACTAAAAAATTATAAAAATAAAAAATATTAATTTTACTACAACTTTTTTTGTTTTGTATCGTATAATAAATAAAAAAATGAAAAGGAGTACTTTATGAAAGATGATAAAGTTTTGTATAAGGAATTTTTAACTGGAAATGAAAATGCTTATGAAAATTTGATCATGAAATATAAAAGTAATTTAATCTTTTTTATTTGTAGATATGTAAAAAATATTGAACTAGCTGAAGATATATTTCAAGATGTAGTTATGTATATATACGAAAATAAAGAAAAATATAATTCTGAGTATAAATTTAAAACATATATATATATGATTGCTAAATGTAAAGCATTAGATGTATTAAAAAATAAAAAAAATATAGAATCATTTGATAATCTAAATCTGGTTGACGAAAGAAATTTAGTAGAAGAAAAAATAATAACTATGGAAAAGAATGAAAATATAAAAAAAGCATTATTAAAATTGCCTAATGATTACCAATTAGTATTACATTTAACAAAATTTGAGGAGTTATCATATAAAGATACTGCACTAATAATGAATAAAAATGAAGAACAAATTAGAACTTTGGCTCATAATGCTAAGAAAAAATTAAGAAATATATTAATACAAGATAAGATAGTAGAATTAGAGAAAAATAAAATAATAATGATGATATTAATAATTTTTTTAGCTAGCACAATTACAACAGGAATAGTATATGCATCTTATAAAATTATCACCAGTATTTTACCAAAAAAAGAGACTTTTACACTAGATGATCTAAATGTACAAGAAGAAAATATCATAAAGGAAATTGATGAAGAACAAGCTTTAAATATATCAAATGAAATAGTAAAAGAACTAAATATTATTGATAATAAAGTTAAAACACAGATTAGTTTAGTAGGAAATCCATTATATAGTAAAATTGAATATAAAATAACTTATGGAGAAAATCAAGTATTAGTATTCATTAATGGAGAAAATGGTAAATTAGAAAGCTTAGAAAATAATTTAATAAAATATAAAGAAGATACTATAGAAACAAATAAAGAAAGTGCAGAAAAAATTGGAATAAAGTTGTATAAATTGGTAAGCGAAGTTTTAGAAATTAATAATGAATATAATTTATATAAAATAGAAAAAATAAATTCTGTATCTAATATTTGGAAAATTGATTATAGAAAATATTATAATGGATTAGTAGACGAAAATGATGGTATACGAATTGTATTTGATATAGAAACAGAAAAAATAAAAGGCATATATAATTATTCTTCTAATTTTGAAGATAATGAAATTATTATTGATAAAGAAAATGCTTTAAAAATTGCTAAAGATTTTGCAAATGCTAATAATATAGATACAAGTAATAAAGATTTTAGAGAAGAATTGTCTATTGAATTGGTTACTAGATTTTCAGATAATACTAATAATATTGTTAAAGAAGGTGAATTTATAAAAGAAAGTGGAATTTCTAGAAGAGCTTGGAGAATTTATTTTGGAGATAATAAAATTTCAGTAGATTGTACAACAGGAGAAATTATTAGTGTATCAATTGTTGAAGAATAGGATATACTCAAATTAAGTATATAAATTTTAAGAAATGAAAATGATTTAAATAGATGGCGTATGAATTTATGATAAATTTAAATTACTATGGATCTAGAGTATATCCAACTTTAAGAGATACTGCGTTGGAAGCAGCAAATAATGTATTTGGTTCTATTCCAATAAGAATGTATGGAAATAAAAGCTGGAATGTTTTAGAGTGGTAACTTAATTTAAAAAAAGAAACTTAAACTATATTTGATATGTAGTTTAAGTTTCTTTTTTGGTTATATACATCCAAAATCTAAAAATATGGATTTTTTACAAACAACGACAAAATTCGACAAAAAATTTACATAAAATAGTATATACTTCTTTTGTGGCTTAAAAAGCCTGTTTTAAGTAGAACATATCTGCAAAAGATGTGTATTAAGAAACGTAGGATAAATTTACTTTTTACAGGAATTTTTAAGCTAATTTTATATGTAAATAAAATACATTAACTTTTTTATAAAGGAGGTTTTTGTTTTTTGGTGTGTTCCACTTAAGATGGAATTTTAAGCCCAAATTTTAATTTGGGAGGAACACTTATGGAAAATAAAAATTTCTATAAAGAAGAAAGGTTTGATAGTTTCCTTAATAAAACTATAATCTTATCATCAAGAAGCTATTTTATAAAACAAATGAATCTTATGAGTAAAGAGAAAGTAATTGTAGATAACGAGGACTATTATACTCTTTTACATAGTTTTATTGAATGTAATCGTTCAATATCCGATATAGAAAAAATAGAATCAAAATTACAATTTAATAAGGCTTTAAACTGTCTGTCTAATATAGAGCAGGCAGTTATTTTTTTGCTTTTTGAGGAAGAACTTTCACAAAAAGAAGCTGCTAGAATTTTAGATTTATATTCTAAAACTATAAGCAAAATAAAAATTAGAGCAATTAATAAATTAAGAAAATATTATGAAGGAGAAAGTGAAAATGGAAAATAAAAGTTTATATGAATTAGGTGTTTTAGCACAAAAAGGTGATGAAATGGCAATTTTAGAAATTATAAACAGAAAGAAAAAAATGCTTAAAAAGTATAGTTTTGGAGATGAAGATAGATATCAATATATAATTTTAAAGTTGCTTGAAGGAATAAAAAATTATAAATTTTAAAAATTAGGGGAGAAAAAACAAAAGTTAACCTCTGTATATATATTGAAGGGCAAATTAAAAGGAAGCATTATAATTTTAAGACAGGTAAGACAAGCTCTTATCTGTCTTTTTCTAAAAAAATGAAAGGAGATAAAAAATGTATTTAAAATTTGTGTTGTTAGGAATAACAGTAATTGTAATCTTATTTATATATAAACTTATTTTGCCTAAGATAGATAGAAAATATAGATTATACAAACTAATAATTAAACACAAAAGAAAAAGAGAAAAAAGAAGATTAGAAAGATTATTAAAACAAAATTTAGAAACAGTTAAAAAGTTAGAAATTAAGTAAATTTCTAATAGAATTGTTGTACTCAAAAAGTGTCGACAAAAAATTAACCAAAGGTGATTAAATGAAAGAATCTAAAGAAAATATTATATCTTTATTTTATATACAACATTTAAAAGTAAAAGAAATTGCAAAAAAAGTTAATACTACTTCTGCATATATAACTAAAATAATAAAGCAAGATGTTAGATATAATGAAGAAAAAGAATTTAGAAAAATAAAATCTAAAGAGAAAAGAAAAATGGATCAGAATAATTTTATCAAAAATAAAAGATTACAAAAGAAGATTGATGATGATTTTATGGCGGTACAAAAACAGCATAATCAAGCAGCTATGGAACTATCAAAATCTAAACATTTGAGTAATGAAAATTATAGAAAATGGAATATTAGTGCGTACAAATATAACTCTTTAAAAAAGAGATTTGAGTTTGATTCTAAATTAGGGCGTTCTGCTGATGTACCAAAATATATTAAAGAAAGGGAATAAATAAAATAGAAGTAATTTAATATGCATGAGTTACTTTATATTACATGTAAAATTCAAAATATTCAAGAGCAATTGATTTAGATATATTAAGACTGAAAATAAAAAAAACTTTTAATTTATATCCTAGAGATGTAAATTTTGTTATTGCAAATATTAGAGTTAAAGAGAAAAATATTAATTAAAAAAAAGTGGAGGAATGCATAATGGATCAAATAGGAATAAATATAGAACAAGCAGCCAAAATAATGGGAATAAGTAAGCAATTAATGGCCAAATTAACTAAAGAGGCCGATTTTCCATGTATAAAATTCCAAAGAAGAATTGTAATTAATAAGGAACTCTTACCAGAGTGGTTTAAAAAAAATGTAGGAAATTTTTATGTTGATTATTAACAATAATTATCTTTTTCTATATAATGATTTAAAAATATATTTGGTGATTTATTTTTTATATTTTTAAATCTTTTTTAATTTTTAAAAGAGAGTGTGATTGTAGTGGAATTAAAAACCAATAATATTTTAACAAAAGATAAATATGGAAATAGAAAAAGAGGTGATAAATGGGAAGGTAGAGTTTTTATTATACAACAACAAGTTTCCTTATATGATATAGACATTAGAAGATTAGAAATGAGGAAAAAAGCTTTAAGACAAAAATGTAAAGAGTTTTATAATATGAAATATGAGTATAAAAAAATATCAGAAACAATACAGTTCATTACTATTGAATACTATCAAAATTTAAGAAATCAATGTGAAAAGCTATATAATGAAATATTGGAAATTGTTAATGTAAAAAAGAAATCTAAATTTATTTTATATATAGATTCAATATATGAAAATATAAATCAAACATTGGATTTATTAAAAAGTAAAAATCCAGAATTAGATCATAAATTAAATGATAAAAAAGTTAAAGATTGGTTTTATGAATGGTTATGGACTTATAAATATGGGCATAAAGCAAAAACAACTTTTAAAGGATATGTAAGTAAAATAAAAAATCATATTATTAGAGTTTTTGGTGATAGATATCTATCAGAAATTACTACTATAGAAATTCAGACTTTTATTAATAATTTAATGTTAAAATATTCACCTACGACTGTAAAACAGATATATTTATTATTAAATGAAGGATTTAATAGAGCTGTAAAAGATAAAATTATAAAACAAAGCCCTGTAATAGATATAGAAATTCCTAAATTAGAAACACATACTATGATGTCAGTAGATATTAATTTAGAAAAAAAACTAATTGAAATTTTTAAGACAGATGAAATGTGTTATCCTTTTGCAATTTTGATAGATACAGGATTAAGGACAAGTGAATTATGTGGATTGAAATGGAAAAATATTGATTTTAATAATAGAAAAATATATGTTAGACAATCATATCAAAGAGTGGATAAATATGATTTTGTTAATGGTGAAATAGTAAAAACAGGTTCTGCTTTAGAAGAAACACCCTTAAAATCTCGAACAAGTAAAAGGGAAATTCCTATGTCAAATGGAGTGTTTAATATTTTAAAAGAACTATTTAATGAAACATTACAAAGACAAGGTAAAATTGATAATAATAATTTCGTTTTTATAAATAAAAAAGGAAATCCTATTGTTGGAGATTGTTTAAGAATTAGACTTGCTGAATTATTAACGAAATATAATTTACAAGGAATATCTTTACATAGATTTAGACATACATTTGCAACAAGACTTTATGAAGCGAAGGTAAAGCTTAAAAATATTCAGTCTTTATTAGGTCATTCTACAGTTCAAATGACAGAAAGATATTTACATATAAATGAAGAAGAACAAAATGATTCAATAAATCAATTACAAAATTATTATGAAAAGATTGGAATTCAAATTTAAATTATTAGGGTATAAATAGGGTATTAGATATTGATAAAGAAAAATAAAATTTATATATCTTATATAAATTAAGGGTTTTAATGAGATTTCATAATTTTAAAAAATGAGGTCTGAAAATCCCCGTGTCAGTGGTTCGATTCCACTTGAAGCCACCAATCAAGAAGCGATACTTTTTAGTATCGTTTTTGCTTTGCAATATTAGATCAAGTAGTAAGACAAGAGAATTTACAAATTAAGACTTGTTTAAATTGTGGTAGATACTTTATACCAAATTATAGACAAAATGAAATATATTGTAATTTAGCAAACCCAGACCAAAGCCCTACTTGTAGAGAAAAAGGTGCAAATGAACAAGATAAAAAGAATTTAAAGAATAATAAAACACAAGCTCTATATAGAAGAATTTAAAGACAAAAAATTATGATAGCACAAAGAAACATGGAAATGTGAGTATGGAAAATATATTGTAAATAAAACCATATTTGACTGTGACTAAATTACAATTAAGAAAAAGAACAAATGATTGTTGAAATTTTTTTGTTCTTTTATTATAATTATTAAAAAATATAGTAATTAAAAGAGTTTTGGAGGTATAAAAATGCAAAGCAATTTATTTAGATAAATGTATAAAATTATCAAGAATTATTATAACTTTTTTTTGTATTTATAGTTTTTAATGGTTGGTTTTTATATGAAAACACTCTTCAGTGGATGTTTTGGTTTTCAATTATAATCTCTGTAGTAGTATTAGGTATCAGTTTTCCAAGTTCCAAAATATGCAAATTTTTAATAAATAAAGGGGATAAAATAGAGAGCAAAATATTAAAGGTATTATATTACATTTTTGCTTTACCAATTGCTTTCATATTGATTCTTTTTATAGTTCTTTTTATAGTAGGGATATTTTATGGGTTTGTTCTTACATTGTTTGAGAACACAGTTTCAATAAGTTTTTGGTTAAATATTTCGATTCCGATTATAGGAATTGGAATTTTTACTTGTGTTTTAGCTCCATATTTTCAAACACTGATTATAGTAATTCTTAGATATTTTTTAAGGTCAAGAACGATTTAAAATAGATATAGACAAGAGAACGAAGTTTTTGTTTTAAGGAAAATTACAATATTGTAAAAGAACAGTAGTTCAAAAAGAGTCAAAGCTGACTCTTTTTTGATGTGCCTTAAAGTGCGAAATTTATCTTTCTAAATCCAACTCTTTTTTTCTATCTTCTTTTGCAACTTGTTTTTCAGCGTCAAGAAATTTTGCCACCGAATACTCTTTTATTATTGTGAGTCTGTGTTCTAAGATCTCACTTACGCACTTTGTATAATTAGACTTATTTTATAGTGTTCATTGTTCCAACCCGATATAATGGATTAGTATTTTTCACATCTTCGGTTAAATCACTTTTTGCTTTTAGGAGTAGAAGAAAGTTTAATTAAGAAGGCAACTTTTGTTGATGACTTATTAGCTGATTCTATGTGCAATGCGAAATCATTGCACATTATTACATTTATATGACAAATTATGAAGAATATTGACAGTAATTTCCACTTTTTGTTATAATTTTTTTAGAAAAATTACAGATGAAAAGGGGAGAGAAAATTGCAAAAGATTTCAAAAAATTCAATATTTGTTTTTATTTTTTTTGTAGCAATTCTACTATTATTTCCAACATTTGTACATGCAGAAGATACAGACAAAAAAACTTATACTATGACACCAAGTGAAAGTAAACAAATCAATTTCACATATAAGCTAAATGATGCTGGTGAAGTAGTAGATTTTGTTTGTACAAATCCTGGAGAAATAAATGGAGAAATTACAATACCAAATGAAATTGAGGGAAAGAAGGTAACAGAAATAGGTGACAGTGCATTTGAAAATGCAACAGGGTTAACAAGTGTAACAATATCAAATACAGTAAAAACAATATCAAGAGAAGCGTTTAAAAATTGTACAGGACTAAAAAAAATAGATTTAGGAAGTGGTGTAGAAACAATTAGGTCGGATGCTTTTGAAAATTGTACATCATTGACAGAAATAACAATTCCTAAAAGTGTAAAAGAAGGTTCGTACTGGTCA
>CANRGN010000071.1 GCA_947630235.1 uncultured Clostridia bacterium | reverse complement strand
ACCGCCACTTGCGAGAACCGCTTGAGTGGTGGTGTGAGAGGGAATAAATAAAATAATTATTTATTCTCTACTCGATTTTATCTTTTGAATTTTATATTTATAATGAGACAATATTATAAATACTGCCAATATCACCAGTTTGTTCTCCAGTTGCTAAAATAATTGGATAATAATTATTTTTTGCCATCCATTCAAAAACTTCATAAGAATGATTACAACTCATTGTATATGCATCTTTTAAAAATTGCCTTAATTTTGGATTAGTTGTTTCCATAGAAGCAATAGCATATTCCTTTCCAGCTCTTTTTAATGTCAAAAAATAAGATAAAGCAATTTCTCTGTCTGTTAGTTTTGTAACATTTGTATTAATTGTAACAGGACTAGCATTTTTTGATTCATTAACATTTTCAGAAAATATAGAAGTATTTAATTCTGGAACATTTAATTTACCAGTTGCTGTTTCAACATCTTTAACAAATTCTACTTTCTTATTATAATCTTCTACATGAATAGGAAAATGAGTATTTAATATACTTTTTAATTCTTCATCTGTAACTTGATTTCTAAATAATGACATACAAGTAATGGTGTTAACGCAACTTGTAATTAATTCGTTTAAATAACTTAATTCACATATTGTTAATTTCATATATATACCTCCGTTTTTTTTATAAAAATATTATGCCATTAAAATTATATATTATTCGAAAAATATAATTTAAATTATATAAGCAAGTGATTGTTTACAAACACTTGCTTATTTGTTATAATTAAAAAAAATAGTAGTTAGGAGAAAAATTACACAATGGGAAGGATAGAATTTATAGGAATAGTAAATGATTTTTTTGGTAAAATGAAAATAGAAGAAGGTATTTCAACACCGCCAGAAAATGCACATTTTATAAATAAAGAAAATTGGATTGATATAGACAAAAACTCCGTCCCTTTGTCTATAAAAACTAAAAAAAGAGATTACCCAGTAGCTAATTTTCAGCTTACTGGGTTTCTCCTCCTACTAATCGTAGTTGTTAGAATTATTTTGTTGTAGAAAATGTCATAATGTTTTCGTATTCACTTAAAAACGGTATACGCCATCCAATCACTTCGATTTCATATGTTTTGCCAATTTCAATATCAGCATATACATCTGATGAGTTCCATCTCCACTTAAAGAAGCTATCTTGAATGTTAAAAGTCTTCGTTTCTCCGTTTTCAAGTTTTGTAAATACTAGAAACTTAGAACTGTTATTATAGTTCTTTACATCTTTGTCCGTTACTGTTACAGTATATGTTTTTGTAGAATAGTAACTTGAACAAAGAGGTACAGCAATAATAATTGCCAAAAGAGCTACAATAACTACTCCAATGATCCATTTCTTTGATGACCGTCTGCTATAATTCATATAAATTCCTCCTATTTTTTCTTGCTTTTGCGAATTATTATATTTTAATTATAACGCGATTGTTTACATAAGTCAAGTCTTTTGCAAAAAGAATTTTTTCGTTAGTACTACTTTTTTTATTTTCACTTCCTGTTGTGTTTACATAAATTCATATCTATTATAATTTTTATTCATCATAATATTCAATTTTTTTAGACAAAGGGACGGAGTTTTTGTCTAAAGAAATTTTGGTTTAGAATAGACCAAAACTTCGTCCCTTTGTCTAAAGACCTTGAAGGAAGAGCTGTATTTGAATTAGGGTTAGTAATTTTACTTGTGTATTTAATAAATAAGAATACAATTACTATTGCAGTTGCAATTGCTTTATTTAATTATAAATCAGGAATAATGAAATTGGTAATGGAGCATGTATCAGCATTATTAGGCCAAGCAAAAGATTTCAATATTTCTTGTGATAGAGTATTCAGTATAATAGATAATAATACTTTTGAGAAGGAGCTATTTGGTAAAACTCATTTAGAAAACATAAATGGAAATTTTGAATTTAAAAATGTAACCTTCTCTTATGATGAAAAGAAAAAGGTATTAGACAATTTGAGGTTTAAGATTAACTCTGGTGAAATGATTGGTTTTGTTGGAAAAAGTGGAGCTGGAAAGACAACAATTTTTAAAAATATGATACGATAGTTGGAGAAGCAGGTGTAGTTTTATCAGGAGGGCAAAAACAAAGATTAGCAATAGCAAGAGCTTTAATACAAAAAACAAAAATAATATTATTTGATGAAGCTACAAGTGCTTTAGATAATGAAACACAATCTGAAATTCAAAAAGCTATTAGTAATTTAAAAGATGAATATACTCTTTTAATAATTGCTCATAGACTTTCAACAATAGTAAATTGTGACAGGATTATGGTGCTAGAAAATGGAAAAATTGTAGAACAGGGAAGTCACCAAGAGCTTTTAGAAAAAAGTGATACATATCAAATGTTGTACAGAACCTAAATGGAAAAATAAAATTAAAAAACGAGGATGAATTATATGTTTGTTATAATTTATTAAACAAAATAGTGATAATTATTGTAATAGGAGGAAAAATGGAATTTGAAAATGAATATTTAATAAATGAAAAGATACTTAAAGAAGTATGTAAAAAAGTATTAAGAAACACTACTATTATAGGATGTGTAATTGGATTTGTTTGTGTTTTGGGATATATTTTAAGTATACTTGTTTTAAAAAATGCTAATTATTATGTTCTTGCAATAGGTATTGGGTGTTTAGGAATTGCTTTTCTATCCCCACTTATAAATAGCAAAAGAATGGTGGAATATTATAAAATTGAAAATAATGGAAAGCTAGAAATGACAAAAATAAAATTTGGAAAATGTATTACATTAGATAGAGGTAATACACATTTAGAAATAAATTATAATCAAATTTATTCAAAAATTGAAACATTGAATACAATAGTATTAGGTATTAAAGTAGATAAAAAGTCAAAGACAAAATTAAATTTAATAGTGTTAAAAAACGGATTTACAAAACGATAAAAAAGATGAATTTATAAGTTTTATTAATAAAAAAATTAATGGTTAGAATTTGTAGGAGAAAGTATGGTTAAAAAAAGAGTAGAGAAAAAAATAAATAGTGAAAATAATATTGCGGTAATAACAGATAAAGATATACTAGGAATAGAAAGTACTAATTTTAATTTTGAAAAAATAAGATATGGTGCAAGAGGAATTATTGTAAAAGACAATAAGATAGGAGTTTTCTATAAAAAAAATAAGAATGAATATAAATTACCAGGTGGAGGCATAGAAAAACATGAAACACCTGTAGAAGCATTTATAAGGGAAGTAAAAGAAGAAACTGGTTGTAAAATAGAAAAAATTGAGAAAATTGGAATTATAGAAGAAGAAAAAAATAAGACTAGTTTCAAACAAATATCATATGTATTTAAAGCTAATGTTACAGAAATTGGAAGTCCAGAGATGACAGAGAAGGAGAAGGCGGAAGGCTCAGAGTTTTTATTTGTTGAAATTAATAAAGCATTGAAATTAATGAAAGATTGTTATAATAATTTAATTCCATCTAAATATGATGATATATATTCGACAAAATTTATAGTTTTTAGAGATATAAAAATATTAGAATATTATTTAAAAATGAATAAATAGATTAGAATGTTGTATATAATTAATAACATTCATGGTTCTATAAATCAAGTACAAATTGATATTAGTGCAAAAATATCAATAGATGAAGCAATAAAAAATAGTAGTTAGGAGAAAAATTACACAATGGGAAGGATAGAATTTATAGGAATAGTAAATGATTTTTTTGGTAAAATGAAAATAGAAGAAGGTATGTCAATACCGCCAGAAAATGCACATTTTATAAATAAAGAAAATTGGATTGATATGTCGAACTTTTTAAATTCGTTAATTATTGTAATACCTATCTTTTTAATAATGCAGATTACAATACTTATAAAACAAAGAAAAAACGGGTTACTTAACAAAGAAGTAAGAAATGAGTATAAAGAAGAACATAAAGATAAAAGCAAAGGAGAAATGGTAAAAATAACTATGAAGCGTTCCTTTATAGTATTTATATTATTTTTTATAGCAATTTTGATAATAATGCCTATTCACGAATTAATACATTGTATAGCTGGTGCTATAGTTGGATTAAACATGAAGTTTGGAATAGATCCTCAGACATTTATTGGATTTGCATATACAGAAGAACCACTAACAAAGATTCAATTTTTAGTTATGTCTTTATCACCTTTAGTAATATTAGGAATTATTCCTTTGATAATACTATTTATTAAATATCCTAAAGAAAAAATGAATTTTAAAAAGGCTCTCAAATATTTGATTTTGACTTGTTTTATTGGTGGGATGTTTATGTCTTGTGCGCCAGACATGATTGAAAGTTTTAATTATATAAAGAATATACCTAATGGTGCAATTGTAGAAGATAATTATTGGTATATACCAAATAAATAATTGTGGACATTGCCGTTATGGTGTCTATTTTATTATATAATAAGGTAAAGCAGTTATTAATAAAATGACTGCTAATTTTATTATAATTTATAAAACAAATGTTTGACAAGTGATAAGAAGTGTTATATAATATTGAAAAATAATTAGGTAAGTGGTATTATGCAAGAAAGTAAATTGGCTTTGTTTGAAGAAAATGGTATATTAAATGTTAGCTAAGTATGGAAAAAGAGAAAGATAAGAACAGCAAATATAAAAGGAATATTTAGAATTGTGAATATGAAATAAAGGAGCCAAGTTATGAGTATAAAATATTTAAAAGTAATGTTTGGAACAAAATCTGGAGCATCAGATTTTGAATATAAATTAAATGAAGTAAATATTGCAGATGTTTGGAATCCAAAGGAAACAGAGTCAGATAAAATGGGTGGCTTTAATTTTTCGACAGAAACGAAAATAATAAGATGGTTAGTTCGTGGAGATACAATTTATGATATTGAAATTCCAGAGGGAACAGAAGTAATTGATGTACCACACCCTACCACTCCACATGGAGTATTTAGAGCTAATAAGATAATTATATCTAATCCAAGACTTATAACAGATGAATTTGCTATGCAGTTATATAAAGTTTCAGATATTCCTGAAAAATCTTATTATAAGGCATTGGCTGGATTGGCTATCAGAGGTTGCATAGAAACTTGTAAATTACTTATTAAAGAAAGAGTGAATCAAGATAATATTGATTTAGTATTAAGTGAAATAAATGATTTTACAACACCAAATGAATATAATCATGGAAATCAAAAAGTGTTTGATGAAGTAATGAAAATGCTGAAAGAAATAAAAAAATAAAGACTTCAATATAATTACAATAGAAAACTAAAGAATTATCAAGAAAATGGATTAATAGTTTCTGAAATTGAAAAAGATGGAAAGAAGTAAAAGAAGTCGGATATCAATATGATTAAAGTAAATTATAAAAAACAAGGAGGAAGGCTAATGTTGAAAATTGTAAAACCAAGCAAACAATATTATAAACAATATAAAGAAATGATGGATGAATGGAATATGGAAGGATCAAGAATTGCTCCTTGGCCATTACATTTACAATATCATACAGAAGAATTGTTTGAAGAAATGTTAAATAGAGTACAGGAAGTAGAAGAAGGAAATAATTTAGGTGAATTTGCTTCATCAACAACATATTGGTTATATAATGATGAAAAAGATATTTTAATAGGAGCATCAAATTTAAGACATTACTTAACAGAGGATGGTTTAAAACTATGGGGACATATCGGTTATGGAATTAGACCATCTGAAAGAAGAAAAGGTTATGCAACAAAACTATTGGAATTAACTCTTCAAGAAGCAAAAAATAAGAATATAAATAGAGTATTATTAGGGGCATATATTGGAAATATTGGTTCATGGAAAGTAATGGAAAAATGCGGTGGAAAGTTTGAAAATATTGTTATCGAGGAAGAAACAGGATTACCAGTAAAAAGATATTGGATTAGTTTAAAAAAGAGATATGCAGATAGATTTGTTGGAAATAAGGTCAATAAAGCGAGTCTTAAATCAATATCTATTGAAGATGATTTTTTTAAAGGTGATATATACTTTTATAATTTTATTGATGTAAAAAATAAAATACTTATACCAAATGGAAAAACTATAATTGATAATAATTATAAATGGTTAGAATTTTACGATTATTCATCGAGAATAAAACTAACAGCAATTTATGATGAAAATAATGAAATTATTGAATGGTATTTTGATATAGCAAGAGAAATTGGAAAAGATAATGAAAATCCTTATGAAGATGATATGTATCTTGATGTTGTTGTTACTCCAAGTGGGGAAGTTATCTTATTAGATGAAGATGAATTAAAAGAAGCTCTAGACAGAAAAGAAATGACAAAGGAAGAATTTGATGAAGCTTATAAAATAGCATATGAACTAATGAAAAAATTAAATGGAAATAAAAACAAATTGCAAGAATTTACAGATGGCTATTTGAAAAATTTTTCTTAGAAAATCCATCAATGGAAAAAAAGAATTCTTGAAAGATGTAAAATTGATCAAAACGATAATGAATTAACAAAAGTATATTGGATAGATGTTAACGAATTATTAGAAAAATATAAAGATTTATATGGTAATTATATAGAAAATAAAGGTAAGTAATGTAATGGGAAAAGTAATAATTGTATGTGGTAAGATTTGTAGTGGAAAGAGCTATTATTCTAAATCAATAAAAGACTCTTTAAATGCGGTCATAATTTCTCCAGATGAAGCAACTTATGAATTAATTAACAATGAACAAGGAGAATTTTATAATGTTTTTTCTGAAAGATTAAATAAATATTTAACAAAGAAAGCTGGAGAAATAGCAATAGCTGGAGCAAATGTTATTTTTGAGAGAGGACTCTGGTCTAAAGAAGATAGGAAAAATATCAGAGAATACTATAAAAATAAAGGAATAGAATGTGAAATACATTATGTTTGTGTAGATGATGAAACATGGAAAAACAACATTATTGAAAGAAATAAAAGAATTGATGAAGGAAAAGGTGGCTCTGATTTTTATTTAGATGAAGGACTACTAAAAAAATTAGAATCAAAATGGGAAGAACCAAGTAAAGATGAAATTGATGTTTGGTATGATTTAAAAATATAAAATGAAAATTCAGAGGTTACTTTTTCAATTATAACCATAGATGGAGATAAATTACTTGGAACTGTAAGATTAGAAAGAATGGATCATATTAATAGAACAGCAACATTAGGTAGTTTATTTGAGATAAAGAGTATTTAAGTAAATAAAATTAAGGGATAATGGGGGAAAAACTAATTGAATATAAATTCAAAAATAGAAAGATTTATACAAAATAATGATTTAGGAAGTGTAATAAAGAATATAAATAAGATTACAGGTGGATTATCTCATAGAATGTATAAGGTTGAAACAGATAAAGGAATCTATGCAGTAAAAGAGCTAAATAGTGGAGTAATGAAAAGAGAAAAAGCATATTCTAATTTTGTTTTCTCTGAAAAAGTAACAGATATAGCAAAAGAAAATGGAATATCTGCTATTGGTGCAATTAAATTAAAAAATGATATTATTATAAAAATAGAAGATAGTTATTTTATGGTATTTGAATGGTTAGAGGGTAAGATACTAAAGTCAGAAGAAATAACAGACAAGCATTGCGAGATTATTGGTAAAATTTTAGCCAAAATACATAACATAGATTTTTCTAAAATAGAAGATAATGAAAGAAAAAATATCGATACAGAATACTTTGACTGGAATAGGTATGTACCATTTGCAGAAGAACAAAATAAGCCATATATTCATGAATTAAAAGAGAATATAGAATTATTATATAAGTTAAATAAAAATTCAGTAAAAGCTATTCAATATTCTAAAAATAATTTAGTAATAAGTCATACTGATTTAGATAGAAAAAATGTAATGTGGCAAGATGA
>CANRGN010000070.1 GCA_947630235.1 uncultured Clostridia bacterium | reverse complement strand
AGAAAAGTAGAATGAGTTATAGTATATCATATAAAAGTTTAACTCGTTCAAGGGATACATTTAAGAGTTTCTAAAACGTCATACGGATCCCCTTTCTGTTACAAACGAACATCCCCCCGCATTCCATGTTAAGAAACTCTTGAATATTGCTCTTGAACGAGATGATTTTTCAAATAGATACAATATCACCTTCTCCCCTTAAATTATGGACCCATGTCTTTTTCAAACTTACTTTTATAAAAAACTTCTTACAAAATACAGTATTTTAAAGGAAAATTTCTGACTCTAAACTTTTTCTAGACTTTTTTTTGTGTATGTGATATACTTATTAAATCTATAAGAAGTGTTAGATTTAAATTTTTTGTTTTTACTAAGGAGAAAAATGAAAGTTAGAATAAATAATAGAAAAACTTTTAATTATATAATTATATTAATTTTAGGTATTATACTTGGAATACCTTTATTATCTAAAAGTTTAAATATATATAATAATGATGGATTTCTTTGTATTGCAAAAGGGTATGAGTTTAGTAAAAATTTTTCAATAAATGAAGGAAAAATTTTAACATCTTTCTTTAATTATATAGGAACTGCTAATACTTTACTCCAAGCCCCATTGGCTACAATTTTATTGTTTATAGGAAATTATGTATTAGGCTCATATATTATAACTTATAAGATTATTGTTTTTGGCTCTATATTACTATCTGGAATATATATGCATAAATTTACTGATAGTGTTACACAAAACAAAAACATAGCTTTACTTTCATCACTTTTATATATGAGTACACCAATTCATTTAGGTCAGATATATTATATGAATTCTTTGAATAGTATTTTAATTTTTATTTTTATTCCAATGACTTTTTATGGATTATATAAATTTTTTAATACAACGGAATATAGTCATCATGTAGCTTTTGGAATTATAGGATTGATTTTAACAGATCTTAAATTTACAGCAGTAATAGGTATAGCAATTATTATATATTTTGTTATAAATTTTAAAAATTGGCAATTAGAACATGTTAGAAAATATTTTGTAATATATATTATTGCAATTGTTTCAATAACAGCATTTTTTGTATTTCCATACATTCAAACAAATATGTTTACAGAACTTGTTGGAAGCAATAGTACCAAAGAAGAATTTTTAAATTCAAGATTTTCAATAAAGAATTTATTTGTTACTGAAGAAAATTGTAAAATTATTTCTGAATTGGGAATTCATATAATAATAATGTTATCTTTTTCAATATTATCTTATCATAAACAAAAAGAAGGAAATAAAAAAGAATTTGTATTTTATTTTATCATGATGATATTATATATAGCTATGAGCTTAAAAATATTTCCATGGGAAATTTTTCCTAAATGGATTTCAAAATTAGATGATACATCTGGTTTTTTAATAGTTGCAGCATTTTTTGAATGTATTATATGTTCTATAAATATGGGCACTGTTTTAAAAGAATTTAAACTAATAGATGTTTTAATAATTTCAGGCATTTCTTTTTTATTTGTATTTTCTTTAAAGGGATATATTCCTTATACAAATGAAATTTTTGAAATTAATGAATATAATATGTCAGAATTTGTAGATAATAGTATTTTACCAAAAAAAGCTAAAAAAAATATAAAATATTTTGAGAATCGTTCAAAAGATGTAGAAGTATTAAAAGGTAGTGGTGAAATATTTGATAAAAATAAATTTTTAACTTTTTATAGTTTTAAAGCAAATACTTATGAAAAAGATACAGTATATGAATTGCCATTTTTATATTATCCTGGATATGAAGTAAGATATGATGGGATAAATATGGATTATTTTGAAAGTGAAAATGGAATGATAGCTATAAAAATGAATCCTGAAGAGCAAACTTATTTTGAAGTAAATTATGTAGGTACAGATCTTATGAATTTTTGTAAAATATTATCATTTTTTGGACTTTTATCATTTTCAATTTATGTTTATAAAAAGCATTAGTTAATTATAAAAATAATTTATAGGAGGAAAATAATGTCAAAACCAGTTGTTGCAATAGTAGGAAAACCAAATGTAGGTAAATCTAGATTTTTTAATTACGTAATAGGACAAAGAATATCAATTGTTGAAGATATTCCTGGAGTTACAAGAGATAGAGTATATGCAGATACATCTTGGAGAGATAGAGAATTTTCTTTGATTGATACAGGTGGTATTGAACCAGAATCTGATGATGTAATAATTTCGCAAATGAGAGATCAAGCCAATATTGCTATAAATGTAGCTGATGTAATTATTTTTATGACAGATGTTAAACAAGGTGTTACAAGTTCTGATAAAGATATATCTATAATGTTAAAAAAGTCAAAGAAGCCTATTATTTTAGTTTGTAATAAAGTAGATAATATAGGAGAGCCTCCACCAGAGATATATGAATTTTATAATTTAGGACTTGGAAATCCATTTCCAGTTTCGGCAGCAAATGCTTTAGGAATAGGTGATGTATTAGATGAGATTTATAATTATCTTCCTCCTAAAGAAGAAAATGAGAATGACAAAGAAATTATAAAAGTAGCTATTATAGGAAAACCTAATGTAGGAAAATCTTCTTTAGTAAATAAAATTTTAAATGAAAATAGAGCTATTGTAAGTAATATAGCTGGAACAACCAGAGATGCTATTGATTCAGAGTTTGAAAATGAATATGGAAAATATATATTTATTGATACAGCTGGAATTAGAAAAAAAAGTAAAGTCAATGAATCGATTGAAAAGTTTAGTATAATGAGAACACTTTTGGCAATTGAAAGAGCAGATGTATGTTTAGTTTTAATAGATGCAAAAGAAGGGGTAACGGATCAAGATGCAAAAATATTAGGAGAGGCTCATGAAGCTGGAAAAGGAATAATAATTGTTGTAAATAAGTGGGATGATGTTAATAAGGAAACTGGAACTTTAGAAAAATATAAAAAAGAAGTATATGATAAACTTAGTTATGCAAGTTATGCACCAGTTCAATTTATTTCTGCTAAAACAGGTTTAAGAGTTAATAAATTATTTGAAATGATAAATAATGTAAATTCTCAAAATTCTCTTAGAATATCTACATCAGTAATAAATGAAGTAATAAATGAAGCAATAGCTGTTGTGCAACCACCATCAGATAAAGGAAAAAGATTAAAAATTTATTATGGAACTCAAGCTTCTACTAAGCCACCAACATTTGTGATATTTTGTAATAATAAAGAATTATTTCATTTTTCGTATCAAAGATATTTAATAAATTGTTTTAGAAATAATTTTGGTTTAGAAGGAACGCCAATAAGACTTATTATTAGAGAAAAAAGTAAGGATGAATAGTATTATACAAAAATATAGTAACGATTTTGGAGTTTAAAACAGAAAAATCTTGTTTTTTTTATTTATAAATGATATAAATATAAACATAATAGGTTAAACTAAGGAGGAAAAAATATGGCTCTATATATAATTATATGTATTATAGCTTATGCAATTGGTAGTATAAATTTTTCTGTTTTAATTAGTAGAAAAATGGCTGGTTTTGATATTAGAGATAAAGGAAGTAAAAATGCAGGAACTACTAATGTTCTTAGAAATGTAGGAAAAAAAGCTGCTGCGTTAACACTAATTTGTGACATATTAAAAGGAATATTAGCAATTTTAATTTCTATTTTAATTTCAAGAATAATAAAAAATACAAATACAGCAATACTTATGGAACTTTCTGCCTTTTTCGTTGTAGTTGGTCATACATTTCCGATATTCTTTGAATTTAGAGGTGGAAAAGGTGTAGCTACAAGTTTAGGTGTATTGCTTATTATAAATTGGAAAATAGGTCTTATATGCTTAATATTTGCAATATTTGAAATGATACTATGTAGAATGGTGTCACTTGGATCAATTTCTGCAGCTGTTTTATTTCCAATTTTAACATTTTTTATAAGAGATTGCTATTTTACTGATTGGGAAATATCTTATGTAATATTTGGAATTGCTATGGCTATTTTTGTGATTTTTAACCATAGAGAAAATATAAAAAGACTTATGAATGGTACTGAAAATAGAATATCATTTAATAAGAAGAATATTGAAAAAGAAGAAGGATAAAATATGGAAAGTATAACAATTATTGGAAGTGGAAGCTGGGGAGTGGCATTAGGTGTATATTTATCAAAATTAGGACATAATATAAAAATGTGGTCATTTTCACAAGAAGAAAATGATGAAATAAATAATCAAAAAATATGTAGATATTTACCTGAAGTAAAAATTCCAGATAATATAAAATGTACAATGGATTTTGAAGAGGCTTTAAAGGATAGTAAGTTGATTCTTCATGTAACTCCATCAAAATTCGTTAGAAATACAGTAAAAAAATATGAAAAATTTATTAAACCAGATCAAATTTTGGTAATGTGTTCAAAAGGTATAGAAGCAGAAACTAATAAAACAATGGATGAAGTTGTAAAAGAAGAAATTCCTGATGTAAAATTTGGAGTATTATCTGGTCCTAGCCATGCAGAAGAAGTTTCTGAAAATGTACCTACAGCTTTAGTTATAGCTTCAGAACATAATGATGTAATTGAATATGTAAATAAAATATTTAGAAGCAAAACAATGAGAATATATCATATTAGAGATGTTAAAGGTGCCGAAATAGGTGGAGCTTTAAAAAATATAATTGCTTTTTGTGCAGGAATTACAGTAGGGTTAAATTTAGGAGATAATACTTATGCAGCATTAGCAACAAGAGGTCTAGTTGAAATAGAAAGATTAGGAGTTGCGATGGGGGCAAAAAGTAAAACATTTTATGGATTAACAGGTTTAGGCGATTTATTAGTAACTTGCGGAAGTAAACATAGTAGGAATAGAAGAGCTGGTGAACTAATAGGTAAAGGCTTTTCTATAGAAGAGGCTAAAAAGCAAATAGGAATGACTATTGAAAGTATTGATAATATAGATGTGGCTTATAATTTAGCTAAAAAATACAATGTAGAAATGCCTATTGTAGAAACTGTATATAATGTTTTATATAATAATTTAGATCCTAAAGATGCAGTAGATCAATTAATGACAAGAGATTTTAAAGAAGAATAATATATAAATAAAGGAGGGTTTATTATGGATTTTTTAAATAATATTGGAAAGAAAGCTAGTGAAGCTTACAAAATAACAAAAGAAAAAACTACAAAATTATCAGGAGAGATTAAGTTAAAAACAAAAATTAATGACTATAAAAATAAAATTGAAGATATACAATTTGAAATAGGAAAAAGTGTTTATGCATCTTATAAAAATGGTTATGATAATTTAATTACAGATGAAATATCTAGTAAATTTGAAGAAATTATAAAATTAGAAAATGATATAAAATCAGCAGAAGAGGAAATATTATCATTAAAAGATATTAAAAAATGTGTATCATGTGGTGCTGAACTTCAAAGTGATATGGAATTTTGCTCAAAATGTGGAACTAAACAACCTGTTGTAGAAAAGGTTGAAACTGTAGAAACAGTTGAAGTAAAAGTTAGTGAAGAGCCTCAAGATGCAAAAGAAGTTGAAGTTAATGAAGTAAAAGATGCAGAAAATGAAAATAATACAGAAAGTAATAACGAAAGCAATACTGAAAATAAAGATGAATAAATTGATATGAAAATTAAGATATAAAATATCTTAATTTTCATATTTTTTTGTATAAAAAATTATATGATTAAAAAATTTTGTATAATTAAATATAATTATGTAAAAGAGGTTTTGAAAAAGACATGGGGCCGTAACAGAAAAGTAGAAGGAGTTATAGTATATCATATAAAAGTTTAACTCGTTCAAGGGATACATTTAAGAGTTTCTAAAACGTCACGGCGGAGCCCTCTTTCTGTTATAAACGAACATCCCTCCGCACTCCATGTTAAGAAACTCTAAAATGTACCCTTTCAATTCATTAAACTTTTATATTATATACTATAACTCTTTCTACTTTTCTATTACTACTCTATAAAAATATTTTTTACAAAAGAATAATTTAAAATACTTAATATTCAACTTCATTTAAATTACTTATTGTACTTATAAGCAAATATTGTGATTTTTCTGTAGAAATAGAATCTACACTCATATTAATTTTATAATTTCCACTATGATTTATTGCCATTACATCAGGTAGTAAACTTTCTTCATCATCTATAATTGTGTACTCATCTTTTTCATAATTATATAATTCTACATTTGTTCTATAATTTACAATTGCATACGATAATGGTGAAAGTTCATATTCTGTTTCACCTATTCTTACAGTAGTATTATCTAAAAAGAAATATAAATCTGATCCATCATAAATAAAAGAATTTATTAATGCTTTTTGTTCTTTTTTATTAAAACGTTTTGCAAAAATATCATTATTTACAGTATTTATTTCTGTATAATCACTTAGTTTATACATTCCTTCATCTACAGTTACTAGTTCCATTTCTTTAGCAAACATAGCTTTTCCAAGTATATCTTTATAATATATTGGTACAGTATCTGGATACACTGTAATATCATCATCTGCAACCAATTTTGTATCATCATCTTCTTTGAATAACTCAATTTTTCCGGTATATTCTGATTTTTCACCCATAAAATATTGATACAATGTATTATTAGTTATACTAATTCTCTCATCTTGTAATTTTTCTTTATGAAGAATTTTGAAAATAATTACTACAAATACAATAACTGTAATTAACAAACCTAATTTTATTAATGTATCATTTTTAGAATATTTTTTATTCTTCTTATTTTTTTTATTTATTTTTGGATTGACTCTTTTGTTAGTTTTTTTGGTTGTGTTTTTATTATCTTGTTTTTTATTTACTCTGTCCATCAATTTCATTCCTTTCTTGTAAATTCACTTTTTCTAATCTTCTTCTAGATATTATATCAATTTCCTTAAAAAATAAATAAGCTGTAAAAAATATTTCAAAAATAATCATAAAACATAAAATAAACATTGTCATTAAAGAATTTTCTATTTCTATGGCATAATTATTTACTATAAAAATTATATATAATATAGATATTTGTAATATAGTACAAATAATTTCATGAAATAACCTTCTAAAAAATAATACTATGTACATTATAGAAAGAATAGCAACAATCACAAAACATGTAAATAATACTATATTATCATTTATAAAAATAGCATAAATTACTACAAAACACTTTATTAATAATGTTGATATTTTTAAAATATCTAGATTTTTCATTTGTAAAAATAATCCATAAATAACAACTTTTTTCTTTTTATTTTGTTCAAATTTTCTAATATATAAAAAAAATAAAATTCCAAAAACTAACATAAAAATCAGAAATGATATAATTAAACTACTATTTTTCATAATATAATATAAAACTAATTCCATTTTATTATATATCCCTTCATTTTTTAGCCTTCTACATAAAATAAATTAAACTTATTATGTTTATGCATAAAATATCCTGTAATATTTTCTAATTTAATTTCTTTATCATCAATTCCAATATCAACATATCCTTTTATTTCACCAATAATTGGCAAATAATCTTTCATAATTATTAAATTATATTTTTCACTTTTAATTCTTATAAACTTAACATTCATATATTCTGTAACTGCACCATTATAGTTTAACAATTGAACAACAATATCTTCTGTTTTTTGGTCATTATTCTTCATTCAAACTACCTCTATATAAAAAACTACTTTCATCAACTTCATCATATTTTCCTTCTAATATATCAGAAACATCTTGAATAGTAGATTTTATATCTACCATTTTACCAGGCTTACCAGTATAGTTTTCTGAAACAAATAAAGGTTGTGTAAAATAATTTCTTAATTTTCTTGAACGATAAAAAATCATTTTATCTTCTTCTGATAACTCATCAATTCCTAGAACTGCAATAATTTCTTCTAATTCTTCATATCTAGTTAAATATTCTAAAGATTGTTTTACTAATTTACAATGCTTTACTCCAACTTTTTCTGGATCTAAAGCAGTACTAGTTGATTTAAATACATTTATTGCTGGATATAATCCTTTTTCTGCAATCTTTCTATCTAATACAATTTGACCGTCTAAATGTGTCATTATGGCTTGTACAGCCTCATCTGTTAAATCATCGGCTGGAATGTATATTGCTTGAAAAGATGTTATAGAGCCTTGGTCTGTTGAATTTATTCTTTCTTCTACTTCATTTATATCAGACATCATTGTAGTAGGATATCCATTTTCAATAGGTATTCTTTTTAATTCTGTAGAAATTTCTGAATTAGCTTGTATAAATCTATATATATTATCTATAAATAATAATACATCTTGCATTTTTTCATCTCTTAAATATTCTGCTAAAGTTAAACCACTAAACACAGCTTTTGAACGAGAGCTAGGACTATCCCCCATTTGTCCAAATA
>CANRGN010000069.1 GCA_947630235.1 uncultured Clostridia bacterium | reverse complement strand
GATTTTAAAATTTGATTACCTATCTTTTTTATCATTTCATTTCTTGCTTGATTTTTAATCTTTTCATAATCTTTGTAAGTATCAACTTTTTGTAACATTTTGTAGATTTTTACACAAGTATCAACATATCTATTAAATTCATTTTTACAATCTTTATTTGAATTTACTAATAACATTGTAATTTCATTTAAAACGCTCTTGCTCTCTGGCTTTTGATATTTATAAATAAATCCTCTTTTAAATGACTTTGAAACTTCTTCCCATTCATCTCTAAATCTTTCATTAGGTGTATTAGTTACAAAACTATCTGATACACGCCTTAATTGATTTGTTAAATCTTCCTTAATTTCTAATAAAAATTCTACTCTTGTCATAATTTTTTCCTACCTTTCTTCCTCATCTTCGTCTTCTTCCGAATTAAAGGATTCACTTTCTATATTTTTAGGCATAAAAAAGAAGAGCCTTCGCTCTTTAATAATTGCCCTTTTAAACTTTTATAAAAATAGTTAGTAAAACTAATTATTTCATTATCTGTATCTTTGTATTCTTGCTCTCGCAATTTACATTCATCATATAAGCTAAATATTTTATCTCTATTCATTTTATATAATAAATGTGATACATTTTCTTTTACAGCTAATGCTAGTGCATAGCATACTGTTTTAAATTTTTCTTGAATATCATCCCTCATTGATTCAGCAATTTCTTTTGGATAAATCAATTCAAATTTATCTAAAACATCAATTATTTTTTCTTCATTCATTTTGCTATGTATCACCCTTTCCATACATTTAAGAAAAGTTTTTACCTCGTACACGAGAGAAAAAAAGATAGAGCAAATACCACTCTATCCTTTGTGTAACAAACGCTTTTCTTAATTTTTTTAATTTAGGGTTGTAAGCGGAAACATATTACCACTTCCCCTGTTGTTTTTACATTTATGTAAACAATGTATTTTTTAGTGTTTTTTTCACTTTTTTTAGTAATTTTTTACATTTTACAGTTTTCTCCAAAGTCTTTTGTATCAAGGATTACAGGTGTTATCTCAAAGACATAGCAACCACGCATTCAACATGACTCGTAAAAGGAAACATATCACATATAGCCAATTTTTTTAATTCATATTTACTTTCCAACAAACTCAAATCTCTAGCAAAAGTAGCTGGATTACAACTAATATATACTATTTTTTTAGCCTCTATTTTTAGCAAAGTTTCAATAGCAATTTTATCACATCCTTTTCTTGGAGGATCTATAAAAATGCAATCTGGTTTAATATTTCTTTCTTTTATGAATTCTGGAAGTTTATTTTCTACATCTCCCACAAAAAATTCTGCGTTTTCTATGTTATTTAATCTTGCATTTTGTTTTGCATCTTCTATTGCTTCAGGTATTGTTTCTATTCCATAAATTTTTTTCACACTATTAGATGCAAAAATACCAATTGTACCAATTCCACAATATAAATCAAAAATTGTTTCATTGCCTTTTAAATCTGCATATTCAACAGCTTTTGAATATAATTTTTCTGTTTGTATAGGATTTACTTGATAAAAAGAAAGTGGTGATATTTTGAATTTTTTATCTCCTAAATAATCATAAATATATCCTGGTCCAAAAATATTTTTACATTTCAAACCTAATATTACATTGGTTTTTTTATTATTTAAATTTTTTACAATTGTTTTAATTTGAGAATATTTTTGTAAAATATAATCTACCATTTCTTTTTCTTTAGGAATATTAAAATCATTTACAACAATAATTACCATAACTTCGTTTGTTTTTCTTCCAATTCTAATAACAAAATGTCTTAATATTCCTTCACCACTTTGTTCGTTATATGCTGAAATGTTATTTTCTCTTGCAAATAAAAATAAATCATTAGCAATATTTTGACATAGCTTATCTTGGATTTTACAAGTTTTAGTTGGAATTATTGTATGTGATCTTTCTGCAAAAACTCCCATTGTAATATTTCCATCTTTATCTAACCCTATAGGATATTGTAGTTTATTTCTGTAATAATAAGGCTCCTCCATCTTTATTACTTCTTGAACCTTAATATCTTTGTGAAGCATTTTTTTAATAGTAGTTTCTACTGCTAACTTCTTTATTTCTAAAGTTTTATCATAATCTATATGTCTTAAATTACAACCACCGCATCTAGAATATGTTGCACAATCATGCTCTATTCTATAATCAGAGCTTTCTATAATATCAATTAACTTTGCATAACATATTGAAGAATTAACTTTTAATATTTTTATTCTTACTTTTTCACCTTTTATAGCACCTGGAACAAAAATTACCTTATCTTCGATTTTTGCAATTCCTTCTCCAGTAAATCCATTATCAACTATTTCTACATTGTATTCTTCATTTTTCTTTAACATTTTTAAATTCCTTTAAACATTATTTTCTTCTTCATTTTCATCATAAATTTCAAAATCAACTTGTTTTAATTGTTTATTTGCTTTAATTACTCTAATTTTAACTTTAGTTCCAATTTTATAAGTTGTACCTGTTTTCTTTCCTATTAAAATTTTTCTATTTTCATCATAATCAAAATATTCATCACCCATTTTATCAAATCCAACATAGCCTTCAACAGTATTTTCTAGCTCTACAAACATTCCAAAAGATGTTACTGATGATACAATTCCATCATAAATCTCTCCAATTTTATCTTGCATAAATTCAGCCTTCTTAATATCCTCAGCTTCTCTTTCTGCTTTAGTAGCAAGCTTTTCTGAATCTGATGAAGTTTGAGCATATTTTACAGCCCAAATATTTAATTCTTCTAATCTTTCTTCTTTCATATTATAATCATTTTCTAAATATTCTGATATTACTCTATGAATAAATAAATCTGGGTATCTTCTAATTGGTGATGTAAAATGGCAATAATACTTACTCGCTATTCCAAAATGTCCTTGATTTGTTGCTTCATATCTTGCTACTTTTAATGATCTAAGTATTAGTGTTGAAATTACTTTTTCATATTCAGTTCCTTTTAATTTATCTAGAACATCTGAAAATGCTTTAGGATGAACATTATCTCTTGAAGCTTTTATTTGATATCCAATAGATGCTAAAAATCTATTTGTTTCTACTATTTTATCATAATCTGGATATTCATGAATTCTATATATAAATGGAGCTTCTAACCAATAAAATTTTTCTGCTATAGTTTCATTTGCAGTAAGCATAAACTGCTCTATTATTTCATTTGCAAAAGTTGTTTCATATTTTCTTACATCAATTGCTACTCCATTTTCATCTAATGTTATTTTACTTTCTGGAATATCTAAATTCAAATATCCTTGCTCTAATCTTCTTTTCTTTAAGATTCTAGCAAGCTCCTCCATAAGTTTAAAATCTGGTATATACTCTTGATATTTTTTAGTAATTTCTTCATCTAAATTATTTAGAATTTTATTTACATCAGTATAACTCATTCTTCTAGTAACTTTTATAACTGATTTATGAACATCACCTGTTAATACTTGTCCGTTATTATCAATTTCCATTATGCAAGATAATGCAAATCTATTTTCTCCTTCATTTAAACTGCAAATTCCATTTGAAAGCTCGAAAGGAAGCATTGGAATTACTCTATCAAACATATATACACTTGTTCCTCTATATATAGCTTCTTTATCTAAACTAGAATCTTGTTTTACATAATTACTAACATCGGCTATATGAACACTTAATTTGTAATTTCCATTTTCCAATTTTTGAACTGATATTGCATCATCTAAATCTTTAGCATCTTCTCCGTCTATTGTAAATATATTTTCACCTCTATGATCAACTCTATTTGCTTTTATGTCTTTTTCAAAAATCTTTTGAGGTAAAGATAAAGCTTCAATTTTAACTTCTTCTGGAAATTCGTTTGGAAGTGATAATTCTTCTATAACACTAAGCATATCTACTCCAGCTTGATTTACATTTCCAATTACTTCAATTATTTTTCCTTCTGCATTCTTATTTTTCTCTGGATATTTTAAAATTTTTACAACAACTTTATCATTATTTTTGGCATTTGACCAATTCTTTTTAGACACATAAATATCAGTTCCAATTTTTTTATTATCTGGAACTACAAAACCAAAATTTTTACTTTTTTGAAATATACCAACAATTTTCTCTTTTTCTCTTTCAACAATTTTTATAATTCTACCTTCTGCTTTTCTTCCTTTTTCTTTTTGTTTATATATTTCTATTAAAACTTTATCTCCATTTAGAGCACCATTTGTATATTTGGATGGAATAAAAACATCTTCTTTTTCTTTATCTGGAAATTCAAAAAATCCAAATCCTTTTTCATTTGCTCTAAATATTCCTTCTATTCCATTTCTTTTCTTCTTACTCATAAACTATCCTTTCGAAATTATTATACAAAAAAGAGTTGCAAATAAATGCAACTCTAAAAATTTCAATTCTTATGCAACATATATAATATCAAGAACAATAACTAAAACAAATATAAATCCTATAAAAAAAGCTGTTGCTTTCTTTATTTTTCCTTCTTTAGTTCTACCTTTATTTTTTTCATAAAAATTACTTGCAGAAGCACCCATTACTGTACTTGAAGCACCACTATCTTCTTTAGATTGCATTAAAACTAATATTATTAGTATAACACATGATAATGTTAATATTCCCATTAAAACATATCTTGCTATATTCATACATAACCTCCAAATTTTTCTCCTTTTGTTAACTATTTCATTTTAACATACACTATTTTAAAAAGCAAGTAAAATTTTTAAAAATATTATAAATTTAAATCTCGTAAAAACGTTATGGCTTAATATAAATTTCACACTCTTTAAAATAAATTTCTTAATATAAAATTTTCAACTTTAATCTAAACTCAAATATTCAATAAATTTATAATTGTAATACCACATTTTTTATTTTTAATTTACTAAATTATATATAAAATAAATAATCATCATATGTACTGGATAAAAGAAATAGAAAAAGTATTTTAATTTAAATTTTCCTACCTCGCCATTATAAAAAGCTAATATAATAGCTGAAAATATGTATCCACCAAAATACGGAATGCAATAAATTATTGAATTTATATTCATATTACATCTAATAAATAATTCACCTATAAATAATATAATAAGAATTAAAGATTTTATTATTTTTTTATCTCTTAAAATGTAAAAATTTAATATAATTATTACTCCTAAAGCTCCATAATCGCAATTTGAAATTTGTGCTAAAGTTATTAAAAGTAACATACTAATAATTTTTAAGAAAACATTTTTTATTTTATCATAAGAAAGTATTGCCAGAAAACCAAATAGCATTGTAAAAATAACATTCAATTCAAAAGAATCATTTACATTGCATCCATTTATAAATAATAAAAATGGAATCTCAGATATAAATGCAAATAAAACTAACCTACCAATATACTTTTTAATATTTTTAGTATGTATGTATCCTTCTGCTATAAAAAAAGCAAAAATAGGAAAAGCAATTCTTCCAAAAAACCTTGTAAGTTCAGTATCTAATGCTGGAGTTATATATCTAATATGATCACATACCATACAAAATACTGCCACTATTTTTAATAAAAATACAGACATTTTTTTCCTCCATTTATTTTTTTATTATTTTATCACAAACTATAAATTAATCAAACAAATTTCAAATAATTCATTACAGATATTTCTACTAAATAATCTAAAATATCTGTATATTCTTTTAGTCTAAAATTAATTATTCCTTCTAAATAAAAATTTATATTTTTTTGAAGATAATCATATATAATCTCTGTTAGGATCTCCTCTTTATAGCTAAATTCAATTTCTTGTAATTCTAATATTTTTAATGATATTTTATAAATAACTTCTTTTTCAAAATCATCAAAATAAAAGTAATTTTTATTTATACTTCTTTTTATTAACCTTTCTTCATAATTTTCTATTATGTAATTACTTAATAATATAGATATACTATATAAAAATTTATTCTCCTCATCTCCAAAATAATGAATAATAAAATTATAATAAATTTTAAATTTTCGTATTCTTTTTTTGGTATTATCTATATAACTTTTATTAAAAATCTTCTTCAAATAATTTGCTTCTGACTGACTACGAGTCTTTATACAAATAGATTTCATAAAATTAATCCCTTCTATTTGATTTTTAAGAAAGACAAGGCTCCTAATTACTATTTGCCACAAAAAATATTGATTTTAAAGTATGGCAAATAGTAATTAGGAACCTTTATTTTTTATCTTTCTCCACACTTATATATTTATTATATTTTGAAATCTATTTTTTGAAACTTGTATTTTATAAAGTTTTATTTAATGCATCTCCTAATATTTCGCTCATTGATTCTATTTGATCATCAATTTCTTTTGGAGTAACAATAAAATTAAAATTATTTAAAGTTAATTTGTCTATTATCTCTTTTTCATTTACATTACCTTGATTACATAATTTTAATGTATCTATAACTATTGTTGCTGCATCTAAAGTTGTAGGCACACCTAAAGATACTACTGGAACTTTTAATGTATCTTCTGTAAGCTCCTGTCTAGCATTTCTTACTCCTCCGCCAGGAACTATTCCTGTATCTGATATTTGAATTGAATTGCTTATTCTTTCAATGCTTTTTGATGCTAAACTATCTATTGCTAAAACCATTTTAGGTTTTACATTTTCTACTAAACCTTTTACAATTTCAAATGTTTCTATACCAGTTGTACCAAGTACACCTGGACATATTGCACTTATTGCTCTTTCTCCAGCATCAATATATTGTGGAAAATATTTTTTTACATGCCTTGTAATTTCAACATTTTTTACTACTTTATTACCCAAACTATCTGGTGTTGAATATAAATTACCAAGTCCCACAATTAAAACTTCATCTTGTTTTACAACATGTTTTTCAATAACTTTTTTTAGTTCATTTGAAACTATATCTATTATTTTATCCTCTTCTTCAACTGTAATATTATTAAGTCTTTTTACATCAATAGTTGTATATAAACCTCTTTTCTTTTGAAGCGCTTCTTCACCTCTTTCATCTAAGATTTTCACTCTAGTAACTTTTATAGTATCAGATAATTTTTCCTCTTTATATTCTATTCCAGGAATTTCATCTTCCAATTTATTGGCTTCTCTGTAGATATCTCTTCTTTCTACAGCCATATCAGTTCTAAAAAACATAACAAAAACCTCCAATTTTATTTTTACAAAAATTGGAGGTTTTATACATAATTAATATTATTCATCCCAATTATGATATACTTCTAAAACATCATCTAAATCTTCAAGATTATCTATTAATCTTTGCATTTTTTCTGCTTGAGCCTCATCAAGTGAAACATAAGTATTTGGTACCATTTGAACACCAGCTTCTAAAAACTTTAATCCTTGCTCAACTAAAGCATCAGATACAGCTGTAAAATCACTTGGAGCAGTAGTTATTTGATATACTTCATCTTCTGCTTCAAAATCTTCAGCACCAGCATCAATTGCAGTCATCATTAAAGTTTCCTCATCCATTGGACAATCTTCTTTTTCAATTACTATAACACCTTTTTGTTCAAACATATATGATACACAACCTGATGTACCTAAGTTTCCACCAGCTTTATCAAAAATATGTCTAACATCTGCTGCAGTTCTATTTTTATTATCTGTACTAGCTTTTACTATTACAGCAACACCATTTGTTCCATAACCTTCATAAGTTAATTCTTCATAATTTGCATTAGAACCTTCTCCAGATGCTTTCTTTATAGCATTATTTATAGTATCATTAGGCATATTATTAGCCTTACATTTAGATATAATTTCTTTTAATTTTGAATTTCCGGAAGGATCTGGACCACCTTGTTTTACTGCAATTAATAATTCTCTTCCTAATTTAGTAAAAATTTTTCCTCTTGCTGCATCTGCTTTTCCTTTTTTGGCTTGTATATTATGCCATTTTGAATGTCCGAGACATGATTCTTTCCTCCTTTTAATTTTCCTTATTTTTTCAAGGCTTTCAGCCTTTTGCCTATAAAATTTACTCTTTTTTGGCTTTTTTGAACTTTATTGATTTTAAAGGGTTTTAGAGATTCTTCATTGAAACGATTACGCTCAAATTGTGCCAAAAATTGTATTAAAATATTATGTAAATTTATATTATTATTTTTTTCTTGTCTTTTTATAAATATTTTCTACTTTATTTTACTAAAAAAATTATAGCACACTATTTAAAATTTGTGTAGCTTTTTTACAAATATTTTTTGTATTTTACTCATCACAGTTGTATGAAAAAGGACTTAAAAAATGGAATTGAAGGAATAAGTCAAAATCTGTAATATTCTTATTTATTGTACCAATTTTTTACAAACAAAATGCAAACAATGTTTACATTCATTTCTTGTATATAAAAAAAAATGCCTAGGAGGCAACGTACTTAACATACGTTTAGCTTTTAGCTACCTTACCTAGGTCTTACTTTATAAATAT
>CANRGN010000068.1 GCA_947630235.1 uncultured Clostridia bacterium | reverse complement strand
AGAGCATATCAACTTAGTAGTAGCAGTTGAAAATGAATTTGGAATGAAATTTAATATGAATGAAGTAACAACAATGAAAAATGTTGGAGATATGGTTAATATTATTTTATCTAGAATATAGTTTTGGAGAGAAAAATAATTATGAATGAATATAAATTTAATGATATAGAAATAGGATTAGAGCAATGTTTTGATGTAAATATTACAGAAGAAATGGTTGAAAATTTTTGTAAAATTACAGGAGATCTAAATCCATTACATAAAGATTTTAATTATGCTAAATCAAAAGGATTCAATGAAAAGGTTGTATATGGAATGCTAACTTCATCTTTTTTATCTACATTAGCTGGTGTGTATTTACCAGGAAAATATAGTCTTATACATAGTGTAGAAATTTTATTTAAAAAGCCTGTATTTATTTCGGATTGTCCTTTAACAATAAAAGGAAAAGTTATTGAGAAAAATGATAATTTTAAACAGTTTACAATAAGAGTTGAATTTTTAAATAATAAAAAAGAAAAAGTAACAAGAGGAATAATGAAAGTAGGTGTTTTAGATGAATGAAAAAATACTATTGGTAACAGGTGCATCTTCAGATGTGGGATTTAATTTAATTAAAAATATAAACAATAAATTTGATTATATTATTGCACATCACAATTCAGATAATAAAAATTTAAATGAATTAAAAGAAAAATTAGGAAAAAAGTTAATTTTAGTGAAAAGCAATTTTAATGACGAACAAGATACATATAAATTAATAGACGAAATTAATTCAATTAAAAAATTTCCAACACATATTGTTCATTTATCTGCTGGAAAATTTGAAAACTGTAAATTTTCTAAATTAACTTGGAATAAGTTTCAAACAGATTTTAATATTTCTTTTAGATCTTTAGTTATTATTTTAAATAGTTTTTTACCAATTATGGCAAAAAATAAATATGGAAAAATATTAGTTATGTTAACATCATGTACTACAAATATTCCTCCAAAATATTTAACTAGTTATGTAACATCAAAATATGCATTATTAGGCTTGGTAAAATCTTTAGCAAATGAATACTCTGATAAAGGTATAAAAATTAATGGAATTTCTCCTTCTATGATAGAAACAAAGTTTTTGAAAAATATACCAGAACTATTAGTACAACAAAATGCAATGAATAGTCCTACAGGAAGTAATTTATGTGTAGATGACGTAATACCAATGTTCGAATTTTTATTATCAGATAAATCAAATAGTATTACAGGTCAAAACATAGCAATAACAAATGGTAATATTATATAAAAGGAGGTTAATTAAATGAGTTTAACATCTTTAGTTTTTTTCATATTTTGTTTTGTTACACTGATTATATATTTTATTGTCCCAAAAAAATTTCAATGGTTTATATTATTATTATCAAGTATTATATTTTTATTTTATAATAATTTAAATGTAAATACAATAGTACAATTACTGTTGATTTTATTACCATCATATGTGTTTAGTAGATTAATAGAAAAGAATTATAATAATCCAAAATCAAAAAGATTTCTAATATTAGGTATATTGTTTATATTAGCTCAATTAATTTATCTAAAATATACTAATTTATTTTTAGCAACAGTAAATCATATATGTAATTTATTTAATATTAATTATCAATTTGATTTTATATATAGGAATTCTTTAATAGGGATAAGCTATTATTCACTAATTATGATAAGTTATTTAACAGATATTTATAGAGGTGCTTGCAAAGCTCAAAAAAATATTTTTAAATGTGCTTTATTTATGTCATATTTTCCAATACTTACTTCAGGACCTTTTATAAGATATGAATCAATAAAAGATGATTTATATGAAGGACATAAATTTAGTTATAAAAATATGTGTTATGGATTAATTAGAGTATTATGGGGAATTTTCAAAATATTAGTTATTTCACAAAGATTAGGAATATTTGTTGACGCTGTATATACGAATACTGATACATATACTGGAATTTATACAATAATAGCTGTATTATTTTTTACATTACAATTGTTTACTAATTTTTCAGGTTCAATAGATGTAATTATGGGAATTTCAGAAATAATAGGAATATCATTGCCAGAAAATTTCGATTTACCTTTCTTCTCAAGAACAATAACTGAATTATGGAGAAGATGGCATATAACTTTGGGAGCATGGTTAAAAGATTATATATTTTATCCATTATTAAAATCAGATTATATGCAAAAATTAAATAAAAAATGCCAGAAAAAATTTGGTAAGAAAAAAGGCAAAAAGGTGCCATTATATATATCTATGTTAATAATGTGGATTTTTATAGGAATATGGCATGGTGGAGCTTATACTTATATTATAGGTTCTGGTGTATTACAATTTATATACATATTTTTAGAAGAAAATTTAGAACCATTAGCCAAAAAAATAAACAATAAATTAGGAATAAATATGGAATCTAATTTATATAAAGCATATCAATGTATAAGAACATATTTATTATTTTCTTTTGCTATGATATTTTTTAGAGCCACAAGAATTAGTCATGCAATTAAAATTATAAAAAATATGTTTGTATGGAATCCAACTGAACTTTTTAATAAAGAATTATTGTTTAGTATTGGATTCAATAATCATGAGTTAGCTATAATATTATTGTCAATAATTTTATTAGTAGTTCTAGGACTGTTAGCTAAAAAAATTGATTTGAGAGAAAATTTATTTAAGCAAAAAATAATAATTAGATGGGGGATTATTTATGCTTTATTATTTGGAGTTATAATATTTGGATGTTATGGTGCAGGATATGATGCTACTGCATTTATATATAAACAGTTTTAAAAGGAGGAAGAAATTTGAAAAAAAACATAATAAAAGTATTATCATTTATATTTATTTTTTTGATTTTATTCTATTGTGTTACAAAGATTTTATGGAATGTTCATAGTCCAATTACATATTTTTATAAAGAGCCAAAAGATTCTATAGATATAGTATATATAGGAAGTAGTAATGCTTATGCACATTTTAATTCTGTACTTGCTTATAATTTATATGGATATACTACAGGTTTTTTTTCAACAGATTCGCAATATTTTGGTTTAGTAAAATCTGGTTTAGAAGAGGTGGAAAAATATCAGAAACCTTCTTTATATATAATAGATATAGCTAAAATAGCAAATGAAATAGATGATTTTACTGAACAAGAATTAAGATTCACTATAGATTCAATGAAAATATCAAAAAATCGTATTGATACTATTAATGAAGTTTTAGCAAATAAAAAAGTAGATAAAGATGATTATATAAATTATTATTTTAGTTTTCTGATGTATCATAATAGTTGGAAAAATAAAGGAATAAATGCAATAAAGACAAACATTTTTGGACGAAAAGATTTGTATAAAGGATATTTTTTTGGAGAATTTACTTCAAATATAACTCCTCAAGAAAAATATAATTGGTCTAATGATATGCAAGAATTAAATATGGAAAGTAAAGATGTTTTAATAAGTTTATTGGATTATATAAAATCCAAAAGCTTAAATGTATTATTTGTACTTCCAAGAAGAGGATATGAAATAGAAGAGAATAAAGAAATAAATTCTGCAATAAAGATAATAGAAAATAACAATTTTAAGGTTATTAATTTTAATACATTACCTGATTTCGATAATATAGATTTTTCTAAAGATTTATATAATTTCGCACACTTAAATGTATATGGTGCAACTAAATATACTACATATTTTGCAAAGTATTTAAAAGAAAATTATCAATTAGAAGATCATAGAGGGGATAAAAATTATAATTCTTGGGAAAGCGAGTATGAAAGATTTAAAGAAGATTTTAAAAAAATTAATCATAAAGATTTTGATGAATTGTTAAAAAGTTTATAATATATTATGCTCTATACTAATATGTTTTTTTCTTTATTTGAATTATGTTGGTATTTATAGAAATTTTCAATAGAATTAAAGCTTTCGTTTGTTGGATATTTGTTATTATAAAATTAAATAAAAAAAATAATAAATTAATGAACTTTTTTCTAATAAATGTTTATTTAAGAAAATATTTAATAAAAAAATTATATTTTTGAATTTTAAGATACATAAAGAATAATAGTTTCTAAAAAAATGATTTAAAGTGATTTTTTAGAAACTATTATTTTTTAGATAAAATACATAATTTACATAAAATTGCAAAAAAACATTGAAAAAAAGACAAATATGTTGTATAATAAATTAGATATTATGTGAAAAAAAGGTGGAGTATATGGAAGGTTATGAATCATTAAATCTAAAAGATTTCTTGAATATTGTATGGAGCAGTAAGTTTTTTATAATACTTATTGTTACAATAGTAACTATTGGAGGTTACTTTTTTACAAAAGAAACAGAAGTACCAATTTATAATTCTTCAACAACTTTAGTCTTAGTATCTCAAAATAATTTGGGAGGAGAAGAAGGTGAAAATGAATCTAAATCTGGTTCTATTTCATCAGATTTAAGTTTACATTCTAGTTTAGTTGCAACATATAGCGAAATAATTAGAAGTAAATCATTAATCAGACAAGTAAAAAATAATTTAAATTTAGAAATAAGTGATGATGAGATACGAAGTAATTTAATAGTTAGAGCTGTTAGCGGAACAGGAGTTTTGGAAATTTCAGTAAACAATAGAGATCCTAAAATTGCTGTTGATGTTGCAAATGAAATGGCAAAAGTTTTTTCAGAAAGAATAAAGTCATTATACAAAATTGATAATATTGAAGTTTTAGATCCTGCAGAAGAATCAAATTTTCCTATGAATATAAATCATAAGAAAGATATAATTATATTTGTTTTAATAGGTTCTATATGTGCAGGAATTTTGGTATTTTTAAGATATGTTCTAGATTCTACAGTAGATTCAACCCAGAATTTAGAAGAGAAATTTAATGTACCAGTTTTAGTAACAATGCCAATATATAGTGAAAAAGCAAAAAAATAAAATAGGAGGAACTAAATTATGAAAGATGAATTGATTGTTGATAATGATCCAAAATCTCCAATTTCAGAGGCTTTTAGAACATTAAGAACAAATATTCAATTTATGAATGAAAATGGAAATCTAAAATCATTATTAGTAACTTCTACATTACCAGGTGAAGGAAAAACATGGATTGCTGCAAATTTAGCTGTAACGTTTGCTCAAGCCGGTAAATTTGTGGTTATAATAGATTCAGATATGAGAAAAGGAAGGTTATGTAATGTTTTTAATGTTTCACCAACTTTAGGTCTATCAAATTATTTATCAGGAGTAGAAGATTATATAGAAACGGAAAAAATTCCTGTAATAAAAAATGTTAAAGAATCAGAAGAAAATGTAGATTCTATTGCAAAATTATCAAAATATTTAAAAGCTACTTCAATAGATTCTTTATATGTATTACCAGCTGGAGCAATTCCGCCAAATCCATCAGAGTTGTTAGGAACACAAAAAATGAATACTTTGTTAGATGAATTAAAGAAATTTTGTGATATTATTATTATAGATGGAACTCCTTGTAAACTAGTTGCGGATTCTTTAATACTTACTAGATTGGTGGATTCTACTGTTGTAGTAACAGCTAATAAAAGAACTAAAAAAGAAGATTTGTCAAAAGTAATTAATAATATAAAAAATGTAGGTGGAAAAATTTCTGGAATAGTAGTAAACAAAATTAAAGTATCTGGAAAAAAATATAATAAAGCGTATTATTATTATGGTAAAGAAATTGGAAAATCTAAAAAACGTTATTCTATATTAAAAAAAATAAAAAATGTACTTTTTAGGTAAAAAGTATAGTGTTCATAAAAAAATTTATATAAAATGTTTAATAAAGCACATTGTAGAGGTAAAAATAAATCATATTTTTACCTTTTACAATGTGCTTTATTATTTTTTTATAATATTTTCTAATGTTTCATTTGCAACTAATATTCAATATGTATGGAATGATACATCAGAGCTTCAAGAAGTTTCTGCAAATGATTGTGTAGTACGATTTTGACATGAATGAAAGTATTAATATAAAAGATTTCTTTTAATAAAAATTAAAAAAATGAATATAAATACCAAAAAACTATTAAATATAGTAGTTTTTTATGATATTGAAGAAACTTATGATTTTAGTATTATGTTGTAAAAAATATAGATAAATTTAATTATTGGTTAGAAGCTTTACCATTTTATATGAATATTCAAAAAGAAGGAGTGGTTATAAGTGAGTCCTAAAATAGCACAAGCAAGTACAATTAGGGAAGATAGTGATTATGATGATGAATTTGTTGTAAATGCTGAAAAGACATTAGAGCAAATAAAAACAGCAGAACAATTAATTGAGTTAGTTGAAACTTATATAAATAATTTGTAATATTTAATATGTTAGATAAAAATAATTTATTTAAAAATTAAAAGTTCTTAATAGATAAATATCGAATATATTATAAAAAAATGGAGGTCGAATATGAGAAATAAAATTCAAGTATTATTTTTAATTTTTTTTATAATATTTTCAAATGTTTCATTTGCAACTGATATTCAATATGTATGGAATGATACATCAGAGCTTCAAGAGGTTTCTGCAGAAGGTGACTTTATGAAATTAGAATCAGAAAGTGCGATTTTAATTGAACAAACAACAGGCAAGGTTTTATATGAGAAAAATCCTCATGAACAATTAAGACCTGCAAGTGTTACTAAAATTATGAGTATTTTACTTATAATGGAGGCAATAGATTCAGGAAAAATTTCTTATACAGATATGGTAACATGTTCAGATAAAGCTGCATCAATGGGAGGTTCACAAATTTGGTTTGAACCTGGAGAACAACTTTCAGTGGAAGATGTATTAAAAGCTATATGTGTTGTTTCTGCAAATGATTGTGTTGTAGCAATGGCAGAACATTTAGCTGGAAGCGAAGAGGCTTTTGTTCAGCAAATGAATGAAAGAGCAAAAGAGCTTGGAATGAAGGATACTGTTTTTAAAAATAGTCATGGAATTGATGAAGATGGTCATGTTACATCAAGTTATGATATTGCACTTATGTCAAGAGAACTTTTAGAAAAACATCCAGACATAACAAAATTTACTACTATATGGATGGATTCTTTAAGAGGTGGAACATCAGAGCTTACAAGTACCAATAAATTAGTTAGAACTTATGATGGATGTACTGGTTTAAAAACTGGTTCAACAAGTTTGGCTTTATATAATTTATCTGCATCAGCTACAAGGAATAATTTAAAACTTATAGCTGTAGTAATGAAGGCTCCTACAACAAAATTAAGATTTGGGGAGGCAAAACAATTATTAGATTATGGGTTTAATAATTATGAATATGTAGATTTAGGAAAAAAGCGGAGATATTATTCAAAATGTTAAAATAGAAAAATCAACTCAAAATGATGTGAATTTAATATTCGAAAAGGATATAGGTGCATTTATAAAAAAGGGAAAATCTAAAGAAATAACTCAAGAGGTTACTATAAACAAAAATATATCAGCGCCAATAAATAAAGGGGATAAATTAGGAAAAGTAGAAATAAAATTGGAAAATGAAGTGGTAGCAGAAGTAAATTTAGTTTCTGATAAAAATATTTCAAAAAGAAATTTAGGTAATATGTATTCATATTTAACTCAATTATGGTTTAATGTTTTAAGAGAATAATTGTGACATATTGACAAGTAGAATTCTCTGTAATAAAATAAATGTAGCAAAATCCTATAAAATACTTAAACAAGGAGTGATAAAATGAATATTTTACTTCCAGAATCGTTTGAGAGTTATGACAAAGATGGTAGTAAAGATGCAGAAATAATAAATAATGTTCTGTATCTTTACCGGTCAACATCGTTTAAAAAGGTCATGTACGAACTAGCCTACAAACTTCGTGGAACTAAATGTTACTACTGTAAAACAGCTGAAGCAACTACAATTGATCATGGAATTCCTCAAGCATTTGGCGGACCAACAATCACAGATAATCTTTTTCCTGCTTGCGCAAACTGCAATAATCTAAAAACTAATATGTATATAAATGAATTTATGGATTTTTTATCTATTGATGGCAAAAAGGAAAGAAAAGATTACCTCAAAAGTCTTAAAAAAGTGCAGGATGATAGGTTGTATGGAGTAATTCCATCATTACCTGAAGAATGGATTTTAAAGGAAAAAAGAAATGTTATTTGGGTAAAATTTTTTATTGATGAACCTTTAGGTGCAAAACATAAAAAATTACTTTCTTCTTTAAATTACTATAAAAAACACAAAACTGGAATAGTTTTAACCCAAAATAATGTTCTTGTTGATGGATTTAATACTGTATTTATTGGAAAAAGCAAAAACCAGAGGAATTATTATCAGATTCTTTTGGAAAATGTTGTTGTAGTATTTAAGGGTGAACAGAATGCAATAATTTAAGATTTTTTTCACTAAATATAAAAGACGGCTCTATAGTCGTCTTTTATATTTTTGGTATTTGAAAACCCCCTGTTATACAGGGGGTTCTAGAAAGCTTCTAGCTATGAGTAAAAAAATTCCCCCTA
>CANRGN010000067.1 GCA_947630235.1 uncultured Clostridia bacterium | reverse complement strand
TATGATGAATACGAAGATAATTATGATGAATACGAAGATAATTATGATGAATACGAAGATAATTATGATGAATACGAAGATGATTATGATGAAGATGAAGATAATTATGACAATAAAAAATATAAAGTAACTGTGACTAAGTCTAATGGAGAACAAGAATCTAGTGTAGTATATTTACCTGGTTTAGATGAACGTTTTGAGACTTTAAATATATTCAATAATTGTTATATAGAATTTGAAAGTGAAGATCAAACATGTAAAGGCTGGTTTGATAGTGAAGGAAACAAAATAACCATTCCTAATACTTATATAATAAGAGATATTAAAGATGATAAAGCAATATTGCAATTAGCTAATACTGAAGATGAAAATGAATTGAATTTTTTAATAATAGATTTTTCAGGAAATATATTGTTAGAAACAACAGCACTTGATGTATACGATAATATGTATTTAGTAAAAAAAGATAATAAGATGGTTTTAATAGATGAAGATTTAGATGTAATTTCAAGTGAATATGATAAAATAATTACTAATATGTCAATAGATATATTTGCTGAGTGTAGTTCTTATTTTAAGAAATAGTCAAAAGTTTTAGAAGGGATTTTAGAATAACTAAAATCTCTTTTCTTTTTTGAAGATTGCATGATTGATAAATTTATGAGAACCAGAGCCACTTGTTACGTCACTCTAGTTCACACTTGCCCCAAAAATTTAAGAAAAAACACACTAATAAATAAATTGCATAATATATGTATGTATTAGATTAGAAATGTAAATAAAACTATGGAGGAAGAAATGTATAATAGGCAAAAAGTTTATGAATATGCAAAAAAGTGGGCATATGGAAGAAATCCAAAATATTATAATTTTGATCCAGTTGGAGGAGATTGCACAAATTTTGTATCACAATGTATATATGCGGGATGTGGTCAAATGAATTATAATGGCGATATGGGGTGGTATTATATAAATGGAAATAACAAATCTCCATCATGGACAGGTGTAGAATTTTTGTATAATTTCTTATTATTAAATAAGGGAGCAGGACCAAAAGGTAATTTAACAGGTATTGAAGATTTGAAAATTGGAGATGTTATTCAATTAAATTTTAACGGGAGAACATTCACACATTCACTTATAGTAGTACAAAATGGAACAAATGAAAATAATACATTAATATCTGCACATACTTATGATACATTTGGTAAAAGTGTAGCAGAATATGCATTTGAAAAATATAGATGCATTCATATTGAAATATAGAAGAAATTTTGGGACAAAAATCCGTTTTCTTGTTCTAGATTTGTAGTGACAAATTGAAACAAGGAGGTGGTGTTGCAGCACCACTAGGTGGCCAAATATTAAATGAAGTATTACCATATATTGGAATTACTCCTACAGCTGAAGAAGAATAGTTTTTTGTATTCTTAATTTATAAAATAAAATTTATTTTTTTATAATATTATGAGAATAATAGAATATATTGTAATAGTATTATCTAAATATAAATAGTAATTATAAAACTTAAGTTTATTAAATTTATACTGTACAAAATAGAAAAATTACTATATAATAACTTAGAAAATTAATATCTTTTGGAGGTTATAATGGAACTTAGAAAAATTTTAACTGGTTTAGAAAATTTTAAAGCAAAAGGCGATTTAGATATAGATATAACTAAAGTAATAGATGATTCTAGAAAAGTAGTTGAGGGATGTTTATTTGTTGCAGTAAAAGGTTTTGATTTTGATGGTCATGAATTTGTTAATGAAGTAATTTCTGCTGGAGCAAAAGCTGTTATAGTTGATATAAAAGCTAATTTAAAACAAATACATATTCCTAGTGGAGTTACTGCTATTGTTGTTGATGATACGAGAAAAGCTTTAGCATTAGTTGCTTGTAATTTTTATGATAATCCATCAAGAAAATTTAAATTAATTGGTGTTACAGGAACCAAAGGAAAAACAACAACTACATTTATGATTAAATCAATTTTAGAAAAAGCAGGAAAAAAAGTCGGATTAATTGGAACTGTAGCTAACTATATTGGTGAAGATTGTTTAGGCTTTAGTCAAAGAACAACTCCTGGTAGTTTAGAGTTACAAGAGCTTTTCTATAGAATGGCAGAAAATAAAATGGATGTAGTAGTAATGGAAGTATCTTCTCAAAGCTTAAAATATCATAGAGTTGACGGATCATATTTTGATATGGCTGTATTTACAAACTTCTTTAAAGATCACATAAGTCTTAAAGAACATAGTGATGTAGATGATTATTTTAATTCTAAAATGAGATTATTTTCAATGTGTAATCAAGGCTTTATAAATGTTGATGATTTTAAAGCAACTAAAGTTATGAGTTTAGCTAAAAACTGCGAATTTAAAACATTTGGAATCGATAATAGTAGTGATATTCTTGCTAAAGATATAACAATAACAAATGTAAGTGTAGATTATAAAGTTAAAATAGAAAATAGAAACGAAAGAATAAAAGTTAATATTCCAGGAAGATTCAGTGTTTATAATAGTATGGCTGCAATTTCAGTAGCATTAAAATTTGGAGCTACTATAGATAATATTAAAGAAGCATTAGAAACAATTACTGTTCCTGGAAGAAGTGAGCTAGTTCCTAATGATAAAGAGCTTGCTGTTATGATTGATTATGCTCATACACCAGAAAGTTTAAATGGAATTTTGCAAGCAGTTAAATCTTATACAAAAGGTAGAGTTATAAGTGTATTTGGTTGTGGTGGAGATAGAGACAAAGAAAAGAGACCTCTTATGGGTGAAGTATCTGGAAGAGTGGCAGATTTTACTATAATAACATCAGACAATCCACGTACTGAAAATCCTTCTGATATAATAGCTCAAATAGAAGAAGGAATAAAAAAGACTAAAGGAAAATATAAAATTATTGAAGATAGAAAAGAAGCAATAAAAGAAGCAATTAAAATGCTAAACAAAAGAGATATAGTTGTTTTAGCAGGTAAAGGACATGAAACTACTCAAGAAATTAATGGAGAAAAATTCCCATTTGATGAAAGAGTAATTGTTAAAGAATTTATAAGTGATAAAAAATAAAGGAGACATAAATGATAGAATCTATAATATATCTTGGGGTTACATTTATACTAACTGCAATACTAGGAAAATTTATAATTCCTATGCTAAAAAAGCTAAAGGTAGGTCAAAGTGAAAGAGCAGATGGACCAAGAAGTCATTTAAGAAAACAAGGAACGCCTACTATGGGTGGAACAATGATGATACTTTCAACAATAATAATTGTAGGAGTTTTTCTAATTATAAATTTACAAAATGCAAAAATAATATTACCAATATTTTTAGCATCTATTGGTTTTGGTATAGTAGGATTTATAGATGACTTTAAGAAAGTAGTTTTAAAAAATACAGAAGGTTTAAATCCTAAATTAAAAATGCTAGGTTTACTTATAGTAGCAACTACTTATACAATATTTTTGGTTAGATATGGAAATTTAAATAATGAAATATTTATTCCTTTTATAAAATCATATATTTCATTTCCAGATTTTATATATATACCATTTATAATTTTTGTATTATTAGCTACTACAAATGCAGTAAATTTAAATGATGGTGTTGATGGATTGTGTGGTAGTTGTTCAGCTATAATTTGTACAGCTTTTTCAATAATTGCTTTAAAACTTAATCATCAAGAGGCTTCTATTTATTCAGCAATTGTTGCTGGTTCATGTTTAGGATTTTTAATATATAATTTCCATAAAGCAAAAGTTTTTATGGGAGATATGGGTTCACTTTTTTTAGGTGGAGCAATATCTAGTATAGCAATTTATTTAAAAATGCCATTATTACTTATACTAGTTGCAATAATTCCTGTATGTGAAACATTATCAGTAATTATTCAAGTAATAAGTTTTAGATTTACAGGAAAGAGAGTTTTTAAAATGACACCTTTACATCATCATTTTGAGTTAACTGGATGGAGAGAAAACAAGGTGGTTGCAGTTTTTGCATTTATAACTTTAATAGCTTCAGTTTTAGGAATTTTAATGGTATAAAACTAAGTTAGAGAGGAATAGAAAATGGCACAAAAGGAAAAAAAGATAGGTCTTTTAACTAGAGGATCTGGTGATTTTATTTTAATAGTTGTAACAATGCTTTTGGTGGCAATGGGATTGATAATGGTTTTATCTGCCAGTTCGCCTTCTGCTCTTTCAGAGTCTGGAGATAGCTATAGATACTTAAAAAAACAAGCGATAGCTGCTGCTGGAGGCTTGGTTGGTATGATAGTTTTATCTAGATTTGATTATAATAATTATAAAAAATTAAAATGGATTTTTTATGGTGTAAGTATAGCTTTATTAGTTTCAGTAAAATTTGTAGGTATGGAGTCTGGTGGTGCTAAAAGATGGATTAATATTGCAGGTTTCAATTTTCAGCCGTCTGAGGTTTCAAAATTAGCATTTATTATTTTTTTCGCAGCTTTTTTATCTGATCTGCAAGAAAATGGAAAAATTAAAACTCTTGGATATGGATGTTGGGTACCTTTGATATTATTACTACCTATTATATTTTCAATTTATATTTTACAAAATCATTTTAGTGCAACATTAATAATATGTGTAATAACAGTAGTTCAGATGTTTGTTGCTGGAACTACAATAAAAAATTTTCTAATAACAGCAGGAATGGCTGTTCCGTTTTTGTTAGGATTTTTAGCTTATAAATCTGGAAATTCTTCTGGTGCAACTGAAGAAAAAGGTTTTAGAGCTACTAGAATTCAAACTTGGTTAAATCCTTTTGCAGATCCTACTGGTGATGGATGGCAAATTATTCAAAGTTTATATGCAATAGGATCTGGTGGATTATTTGGAGTAGGTCTTGGAGAAGGAAAACAAAAATATTTGTATTTACCAGAACCTCAAAATGATTTTATATTTGCTGTTTTAGCCGAAGAATTAGGCTTCTTTGGTTGTATGGTTGTAATTGTATTATTTGCTGTATTTATTTGGAGGGGAATTGTTATTGCTTTAAAAGCTAGAGATAATTTTGGAACTTTAATAGCAATAGGAATTGTTACTCTAATTGGATTACAAGCAATAATAAATATAGCTGTTGTTACTGGAACTATTCCTGTAACTGGTATGCCACTTCCATTTTTTAGTTATGGTGGTACGGCAATACTTACAAATTTATGTGCAGTAGGTGTTCTTTTAAATATTTCAAGATCTGCAAAAACTTAAGTAAATTAAAATAGTACATATTTTTTATGTTATACTATTATATAAAGTATAGGGCGATTTATGTCGCCCTACAAACAAGTTATTCATTAGGAGGAAAAAATGAAAGTTGTTATTTCGGCAGCTGGAACAGGTGGGCATATAAATCCTGGAATTGCTATAGCAAATAAAATAATGGAAAAAGAGCCAAATTCAGAAATAATATTCATAGGAACAAATAGAGGTTTAGAAAACGATTTAGTTCCAAGAGCTGGTTATCAATTAAAACACATTGAAGCGTATGGATTAAAAAAAGAAATTTCTATTAAAAATTTTTCAAATATTATAAAAACACTAATGAGTACAAAAGATGCAAAAAAAATTCTTTTAGAATTTAAACCCGATATTGTTATAGGAACAGGAGGGTATATTTGTGGACCAGTATTTAATGCGGCAAATAAATTAAAAATACCTACAATGTTACATGAAAGTAATGCATATCCTGGAAAAGCAGTAAAAATGTTTTCAAAAAAAGCTGATGAAATTTTAGTTGGATTTGAAGAAGCAAAGCAAAAACTTCCAGAAGCCAAAAAAGTGGTAGTTACAGGTACTCCTACTAAAATTAGAAAAATAGAAGTTTCTAGTAAAAGAAAACAAGAAATATTAAAAGAACTTGGAATTAGAAATATTTTACCAATAGTTTTGGTTTTTGGTGGTAGTCAAGGTGCACAGGCAATAAATAAAGCAGTTGAAGAATTGATGATAAAAAAACTAAATAAAGATTATCAAATTATATGGGCTACAGGAACAAAACAATTTGATTTAATAAAAGAAGATTTAGAAGAAAAAAAATTAAATCTTGGTGCATATCCTAATGTAAAAATGGTACCATATATCTATAATATGGAAGAATTGATGAATATTTGTGATCTAATGGTATGTAGAAGTGGCGCAATGACTATAACTGAAATTGCGATAGTACAAAAACCAGCTATATTTATTCCGCTTCCTTCAATGTCTGCTAATAGACAAGAAGATAATGCAAGAGTTTTAGAAAAATTAGGTGCTGCAAAAATAATTTTAAATAATGAATTAAATTCTGAAATATTATCTAAAGAAATTGATAGTATAATAAAAGATGAAGATTTATTATTTGAAATGGGAGAAAATGCTGGAAAAATTGCACCATCAAATGTTGAAGAAAAAATATATAATGAAATATTAAATGTTTTAAAAAAATAAAATTATATTTTATTTTATAAAAGAAATAAAACTACTTGAAAAATCAAAAATAATAAATTAAAATACAATATAAGAAAAAAAGGAGTTTATAAATGATTGATAAATTAGTTATAGTTGAATCACCTGCTAAGGCAAGTACAATAAAAAAATTCCTTGGTGGAAAAAGTAAAGTAGTAGCTTCAATGGGGCATATTAGAGATTTACCTAAATCCAAATTAGGTATAGATGTTGATAATGATTTTGAACCTCAATATATAAATATTAGAGGAAAAGCTAACTTAATAAATTCTTTAAAAAAAGATGCAAAAGATGCTAAAAAAGTATATCTTGCAACTGACCCTGACCGTGAAGGAGAAGCAATCGCATGGCATTTAGCTTATTTATTAGGTTTAGACCCAACAAGTGTATGTAGAGTAACTTTTAATGAAATTACAAAAACAGCTGTAAAAAATGGAATAGAAAATCCAAGAACTATAGATTTAAATTTAACAGATGCTCAACAGGCTAGACGTGTTATGGATAGAATTGTTGGTTATAAAATAAGCCCAGTTTTATGGAAAAAAGTAAAAAGGGGATTATCTGCAGGACGAGTTCAGTCTGTTGCTGTTAAACTTATTGTAGACAGAGAAGATGAAATTGAAAAATTTATTCCAGAAGAATATTGGAATATAAAAGCAATTTTATCTAATAAAAAAACACAATTTGAAGCAAAATTTGTTGGGCAAAATGGTAAAAAAATAGAGCTTCATTCAAAAGAAGAGGTTGATAATATTTTAAACAATATTGAAAAAGCTAAGTATATTGTAAAAGAGATAAAAAGAGGAGAAAAAAAGAGAAATCCCGCACCTCCATTTACTACAAGTACATTGCAACAAGAAGCTTCTAGAAAACTTAATTTTGCAATTAAAAAGACTATGCAAGTAGCACAGGGGTTGTATGAAGGAATTAAACTTCCAGAATATGGTGAAACTGGTTTGATTACGTATATGAGAACTGATTCTACTAGAATTTCAGAAGAAGCAAGAAAAATTGCAAAAGAGCAAATTGAAAAAATATATGGTAAAGAGTATTATGAAAACAGATATTATAAAACTAAATCAGATAGTCAAGATGCTCATGAAGCAATAAGACCTGCACATATAGAAATTTTACCAGATATGATAAAATCTAGTTTAACACCTGATCAGTATAAATTATATAAATTAATTTATAATAGATTTTTAGCTAGTCAAATGTCATCTGCTATATTTGATACGTTATCTGTATTAATTGATGCAAATTCTTATGATTTTAGAGCAAATGGTCAAACTTTAAAATTTAAAGGATTTATGTCTTTGTATGTTGAAGATTCTGATAAAGAAGATGATGATGACTTTGAAAAAATTCCTAATTTAGAGGAAAATCAAGAAGTAAAAAAAGAAAAACTAGAAACAAAGCAAAGTTTTACAGAGCCACCACCAAGATATACAGAAGCAAGTTTAGTTAAAACTTTAGAAGAATTAGGTATAGGAAGACCTAGTACGTATGCACCTACAATTACTACAATTTTAACTAGAAGATATATTGAAAAAGTACAAAAACAAATTTATCCAACTGAACTTGGAAAAATAGTAAATAAACTTTTGATAGAAAATTTTAAAGATGTAATAAACGTAGAGTTTACTGCTAATATAGAAGAATTATTTGATGAAATTGCTGAAGGAAAAATTGCTTGGAAAAAAGTTATTAAAGATTTTTATGGACCATTTGAGTCTAATGTTGAAAAAGTAGAAAAAGAATTAGAACATGTAAAATTAGAAGAAGAAGTCTCTGATGTACCATGTGAAAAATGCGGTAGAATGATGGTTTATAAATTTGGAAAATTTGGAAAATTTTTAGCTTGTCCTGGTTATCCAGAGTGTAGAAATGCAAAACCTATTATTGAAACTATAGATGTACCATGTCCTAAATGTGGAGGAGTGGTACAAGTTAGGAAAACTAAAAAGAGAAGAAATTATTATATATGTGAAAATAATCCTGTTGTTTGTGATTATATTTCATGGAATAAGCCCAAACCTGGGGAAAAGTATGTTGAACCTAATGATTTAGATGAACTTGAGAAGGAGACGAAAACTAAAAAGAAAAGTAGTTCTGGAAAATCTACTGCTAAGAAAA
>CANRGN010000066.1 GCA_947630235.1 uncultured Clostridia bacterium | reverse complement strand
ATAATCATCAAATTCAATTACTCAAAGAATTTGAAAATAGTAATCTTATAAAAGCAGTTTATGATGTAAAAGATTTGAAAAAGGCTTTAAGCGAAATTAATCAAATTTGTTTTATTAAATATGAATCTAATACAGAAAATATAATTAATAATATTTTAAATTTTATAGAAGGATGAGAAAAATAAAATGAAAGAATTTTTTAGAAAGATTTATTATTCAATATTAAAAATTTTGCCTGCAAAGTTTGTAGTGAATCTAGAAAATTTAAAATCATACAAAAAATTATTAAATAAAAATAATTTAAAATATTTTGGTGAAAAAATTCAATATATGAAGTTATATGGACATTTAGAAAAATATACAAATTATGTTGATAAATATGCTGTAAGAAATTATGTTTCAGAGAAAATTGGAGAAAAATATTTAATTCCTTTGTTAGGTGTCTATAATTATTTTGATGAAATTGACTACAACAAATTGCCAAATGAATTCGTGTTAAAAGCTAATCATGGTTCTGGATATGTGATTATTATAAAGAATAAGAATGAAATTAATAAGAAAAAGATTAATAAAAAACTAAAAAACTGGCTAAAGGAAGATTACTACAAGATAAAAAAAGAATATCAATATAAAAATGTTCCTAAAAAAATTCTATGTGAGAGTTTTATTATAGATAAACAAAATGAATTATTAGATTATAAATTTTTTTGTTTTAATGGTGAGCCGAAATTTTTAAAAGTAGATTTTGATAGATTTGGTGAACATAAGGTAAATTTTTATGATATGAAATGGAATTTAATAGATATGCAAGAATATGGCTGTAAAAACTATAAAGAACACATTAAAATCCCAGAAAATTTTAATTTAATGGTTAAATTATCCAAAAAACTAAGTGAGGATTTTCAATTTGTAAGAGTAGATTTATATAATGTTGATGGAAAAATTTATTTTGGCGAATTGACATTTACGCCTGCTAGCGGTAGACATCCTTTTTTACCATTAGAAAAAGATATAGAGATTGCTAAGGAGATAGTAATATAATGAGTCAAAAAATAAAAGTATTAATGATTGGACCAGCAAGAGATGTAAAAGGTGGAATGACCTCAGTTATTAATAATTACTATAAATATGGTTTAGATAATTATGTAGATTTAAAATATTTAGAAACAATTAATGATAAAAATTTTGTTTTAAAATTTATAAAAGAAATAAAAGGAAAAATTCAGTATTCTTTTTTAATAAATAAATATGAAATAGTACATATCCATATGGCCTCAAGGCGAAGTACGTTCAGAAAAATACAATATATAAAAAAGGCTAAAAAAAATAATAAAAGGATAATTCTTCATATGCATGGAGCTGAATTTAGAATATTTTATGAAGAATGTAGTGAAAAAGAAAAAAGTTATATAAAAAAGTATATAAATTTTGCAGATAAAATCATTGTTCTTTCTGAAGAATGGAAAGAATTTTTTAAGAATTTAGTGGATGAAGAGAAGATAACAGTTATATATAATTCAATAGTAATACCAAAAGATTTTGATAAAGATTTAAATACTCAAAAGATATTATTTTTAGGAAGATTTGGACAAAGAAAAGGAATATATGATTTATTAGATGTTGTTGAAAAATTAGTAAAAGAATACCCAAATTTGACGTTAGAAGCTGGTGGAGATGGGAAAGTACAGCAAGTTAAAGAATTGGTTATAAAAAAGAATCTAGAAAAAAATGTAAAAATATTAGGTTGGATAAATGAAGAAGAAAAAGAAAAAAAATTAAAAGAAGCAACTTTTTATGTACTTCCATCATATAACGAAGGGATGCCAATGTCTTTAATAGAGGGGATGGCTTATAAAAATATTGGTATTTCTACTAATGTAGGAGGAATTCCAAAGGTTATAGAAACCAATCAAAATGGAATATTAATAAAACCAGGGGATAAGATTGCTTTATACAATGTAATAAAAAATTTGCTTGAAGATGAAAAATTAAGAAAAAAACTTTCACAAAATGGAAGAAATACAGTAGAGAAAAAATTTAATATAGATATTAATATACAAAAAGTAATAAGTATATACGAGAATTTAATAGGAGATATGTAGGAATGATAAAGAAAATCGGTTTAAGTGTTTGCTATGATACAAAGAATTTTGGAAGTCAATTACAAGTATTAGCTACTATAAATAAAATAGAACAATTAGGATACAAAACAGAAATAATAAGATATAAGAAAAAACTATCTTTAAAATTTATTTATCAGACTTTACCAAGATTTTTAAATGGATATTTTATAGATGCAAAAATAAATAGGAAAAAGAAAAAAAAAGAATTAAATAAGCATCCTGAAATATATGAAAATGTAAAAATAAGAAATAAAAGGTTTGATAAATTTGTAGAAAAAAATTTTACTAATTTATCAGAAAATTATTGTGGTTGGGACGAGCTAGTACATAAATCAAATGAAAATTATGATGTTTTTTTGTGTGGAAGTGATCAATTATGGTTGCCTGGAAATCTAGGAAGTCATTTTTATACATTAGAATATGCTAATAATAAGAAGAAAAAAATTGCTTATGCTACAAGTTTTGGAGTGAGTCAAATTCCTTGGTATCAAAAAGCAAGAACAAAAAAATATTTGAACGAATTTTCTTTTTTAAGTTGTAGAGAAGAAAAAGGAACTAAAATAATAAAAGAATTAACAGGAAAAGAAGTTCCAGTAGTTGTAGATCCAACATTATTGTTGAGTAAAGAAGAATGGGAAAATCTAATCCCTGTTGATAAGGTTTTAGAGGAAAAATATATTTTTTGTTATTTACTAGGTGGCAATGTTGAACATAGAAAAATAGCTGAAGAATTATCAAAGAATACAGGATATAAAATTGTTACAATTCCGTTTTTAGATAATTATGTTGAATACGATGAGAATTTTGGTGATTATAGAATGTATGATGTGGACTCTAGCGATTTTGTTAATTTAATAAGAAATGCAGAATATGTATTAACAGATTCTTTTCATGGAAGTATTTTTTCAATTATAAATCATAAAAAGTTTGTTACTTTAAATAGATTTTTGGAAGGTAGTAAAAATTCAAGAAATTCTAGAATTGATAATTTATGTTCAATGTTAGAACTAAATGATAGAAGATATTCAGACGATATTTTAAAAATAAAAAATGATATAGATTATGATAAAGTTGATATTTTATTAAATGATATAAAAATAAAATCTATTAAATACTTAGAGCAAGCTTTGAAAAAATCAACGGAGGAATTTTTATGATATGTATAGATAAAAAAGAAAATTGTTGTGGATGTACTGCTTGTTATAATATTTGCCCAAAAAAAGCTATTAGTATGAAAGAAGATGAGGAAGGATTTTTATATCCTAATATTGATAAAAGTAAATGTATTGATTGTGGATTATGCGATAGAATATGCCCTATAAAAAATAAGAAAGAAAATAATATTGAACCAAAAGCATACTCTATGAGAGTAAAGGATAAAGAAATATTAAAAAGAAGCACATCTGGTGGATTTTTTACTCCACTTGCAAAATATGTATTAGACAATTCAGGGATTGTTTTTGGTGTAGGTTATGATGATAAATTTAATGTTGTACATAAAGAAATAAATAAAATTGATGATATTAAAGAGTTAGTAGGTTCAAAATATGTTCAGAGCTATTTAGGTGATACTTTTAAAAGAGTAAAAGATTATTTAGATAAAGGAAAAATAGTATTGTTTTCTGGAACTCCATGTCAGATTGAAGGGTTGAGAAAATATTTAGATAAAGAATATGATAATTTGATAATTATGGATTTGATTTGTCATGGGACTCCTAGTGCAAAATTATGGAAAAAGTATATTACATATCAAGAAAAAAAGTATAAATCAAAAATTCAAAAAGCATATTTTAGAAACAAGACATATGGATACCATAGTGGAACAATGAAATTAGTTTTTGAAAATGGAAAAGTATATTATGGGAGTGCTAGAGTAGATTTTATGTTAAAAAGTTTTTTTAAAGAAATTTCTTCTAGACCATCTTGTTATAATTGTAATTTTAAAAGTAGAAAACATAATAGCGATTTTACAGTGTTTGATTGTTGGCATATTAGTAATTATGTAAAGAATATAAAAGATGATGATAAAGGTTATACGAACGTTATTGTTAATTCTAAAAAGGCTCAGCAAATATTAGAAAAAATAAAAGATAATATAACATTATATGAAGTGGATTTAAATGAGATTATTAGATTAGATGGGTCTATGGTCGAAAATAGTACTAAACCACATGAAAAAAGGTTTGAATTTTATAGATCATTAGATAATGTTGAGATAGAGGAAACAATTCAAAAATATATTCCAATTTCTAAAATGGATAGAGTAATTGAAGAATCTAAAAATATTCTTTTTAGATTAGGTTTTATAAATTTTGCCAGAACTTTGAAAGTGAAATTTTTTACTAAAAAATAAATTTAAAAACGAGGAAGTTAAAATGAATTTAAAAATAAATTTAAGACTTTGGTGGTGGGTAGTAATTATATATTTTTTTGCTTTTCAAAGAGTATTAGTAAATATATGGTATCCGTTTTCTTATTTTGATGAGATATTTACTATATATTCTATTTTAATAATTTTTTTGAACATGTTTAATTTAAAAGCAAAGTTAAATAAATCAGAAAAAAATATATTATTATTATTTTTTATTTTAATAATTATTGGAATTTTAGGAAATTTTATTTTTTCTATTTTAGATAATAACTTTTATATTTTTATAGATATTATTTCTACAATAAAAGTTTGGTTTGCATATTATGCAGTTATTTTAATTTCTAATAATAAAAAAGAATTTTGGGATTTGCTAATAATAAAATTAGCTAAAATTGCTAGAATTATTGTAATTATTATGTTTATATATTTTTTAAAATCAAGATTTGTAGAAACAGATATGAATGGTAATTTAAGATATGGAATTAAATCTTTTAAGTTTGTTTTTAATGTACCTGGAAACTTTAGTAAGTTTTTTTATTTTTTAATTCCTTTATTAACCGCTGATTTGTATTATAAAAATACTTTATATAAAAAAATTATTATAGGTGTTTCATTAATAATTTGGTGTTTTACATTGCGCTCTAGAGCTATTGCATTTGCAGTTACATATTTAATTATTTCTATTATATTTTTTAGCAAAGGTAAAATTGCTAGTATAAAAAGTAAATTTAATATAAAAATGAGATATATATTATTTTTATTATTAATTATGTTACCAATATGCTGGAATCAAATAATTTTTTACTTTACAAGTTCAACTCAAGCGAGAGCAGTTCTACTAAGATATAGTATTGTGACTTTAGAAAGATTTTTCCCTTTAGGTGCTGGTTTCGGAACATTTGGATCGGATGTAGCAATAAAAAATTATTCAAAATTATATATTGAATATGGATTTGATTCTTATTATGGAATGGGAACTGGAGAAGAAGGAATGTTTTTGAATGACAATTATTGGCCAATGATATTTGGACAATTTGGATTCTTTGGTACAGTTTTAATTATTTCTATATTAGTAAGATTTATGAAGATGGTTTTTAAAATAACAAATAATAATAAATATTTTTATTTTGCTTCCTTTTGTGCTTTAGGATTTTTATTACTATCCAGTGTGGCATCGAAGAGTTATAGTGAATTTAGTTCTATTTGTGTATTTTTATTAGTAGGAATTCTAGTAAAAAGCCAACGTTTATATGAAATAGAATCAAGTATTAAGAAACTAGAATAATGATTATATGTAATGCTATTTTATTTTTTCGATTATATTAAAAATTATTGAAAAAATGCGAATTATGATTAATAAATTATAAAATTATGTTATCGAGTTAAAAATCAAAAAAATAAGTTTTATAGTTTCAATTTATATTGTTGAAAAATATTTAGTTAGATGTAAAGATTTCATATAAAATCTAGAAATATTATTAGTTAACTATGGATCAAAAGATAAATGTTTAGAAATTTGTAGATAATATGAAAAAAGGATAAACGTATTGTGTTAATAAATCAAAACAATATTAGATTATTTGGTACAAGAAATTCAGGAATTAATAGAGCAACTGAGAGTATTATTTTTTTATTAAGGAAACTTTTTAAATTTGTAAAATTTAGAAAAGTTAAAATAGAATTTTGTTTATTATTAAAATGTGAGGTAGATATTTGATGGAAAAAAGTAGTGTAAAAAAAAATTTGTTTTATAATATGACATATCAATTTTTGGTATTAATATTACCCATAATAACTGTTCCATATATTGCTAGAGTTATTGGACCTAATGGTGTAGGAATATATTCTTATTATAATTCTATAGCTATATTTTTTGGTTATTTTGCTCTTATTGGAATATCTAATTATGGTAATAGAAGTATAGCCAAAATTCGTGATAATAAAAATAAAAAAGATAGAATATTTTCAAGCATTTATGGATTACAGTTTATAATTTCAGTAATTGTTCTATTATTATATATATTTTTTTCATTTTTTATTGTTAAAGTAAATAATTTAATTCCATGTATAATGACGCTATATGTTTTATCAATGGTTTTTGATGTTAGCTGGTTTTTTTTTGGAATAGAAAATTTTAAAATTACAGCAATTAGACAAATTGGTATAAGAATATTGACTTTGATAATGATATTTGGATTTGTAAAAAATAAACAAGATTTGTGGATATATACATTAATAATGAGTTTAAGTTATTTAATATCTTCTTTATATTTGTGGATTTTAGTATGGAAAAAAGTAAATTGGGTTACACCTTCTTTTAAAGATATATTAATTCATTTAAAACCATGTTTACTATTATTTATTCCTATAATAGCAACTAGTGTATATAGACAAATGGACAAAATAATGGTGGGCTCATTTTGTAATATGAAAGATGTAGGATATTATGAAAATGCTGAAAAATTAATTACTATATCTTTGGGAATTATTTCATCTTTTTCAGCTGTAATTATGCCCAAAATTTCTAATTTAATTAGTAATAAAAACTATAATGAAGCAAGTAAATTATTTGATGTTTCAATGGAATTTGCAATGTGTATTGGAATTGCAATAGCTTTTGGGATAGCTAGTATATCTGACAAATTTATACCACTTTTTTTTGGAAACAGTTTTATTAGTAGCATAAAATTGTCAGAGATTTTATCAATAAGTGTTCCATTTATTTGTTGGGCATGCATAATTAGAGTGTTATATCTTATTCCTTATGAAAAAGATAAAATATATATAAAATCTGTTATTATAGGAGCACTATTTAATTTAATTTGTAATTTATTATTGATTCCCAAAATAGAGATTATGGGAGCCGTAATAGGAACACTAATTGCTGAGTCAAGTGTAGCAATTTATCAAACAATAAAAATAAGAAAAAATATAAAAGTAAAAAAATATTTAAAAGAATCAATAATATTTTTGTTATTTGGAATATGCATGTATAGTATTGTAAAATTTATTGGAATATATGTAGAATCTAATATATTAGGAATAACTATACAAATTATAATAGGATTTATTATTTATATGTCTTTAGCATTAGTTTATTTAATATATTCAAAAAATTCAATTATATTAAATATATTTAAAAATTTTGGAATTAATTTTGAAAAATAAATTGTACATATAATATTTTTTTATGAAAATATTATTTAATCTAATAAATATGACAGTATTTTATATGATTTACGAAGTAGAAAAAAATTATATTTGTACAGAAGATTTAAAAAAAAATATATGAAAATTGTAAAATTTTAATTTTTATTGAAATTATAGAAGTATATTATGCAAAAAGGAGAACTTTGATTAATTTATCTTTGCCGGGTAGATTTTATACAAAGCTTTTTTATACTCTATTTCTTAGAATGAAAACTATTTATTATGAACCAGTTAATTTAGTATATTTATTTTATAAAATAGATTGGAAAATAAGATATAATAATGTAATATTAAATTTAATTGTTTTAATATTAATTTTTGGAAAAGATGGTTATTTTATTGTAGGGTTAACTATTTTAAGTAAATTTATAACTTTTTATTTATTAAAGTCTTTTATAAAAAGATAAAAACTTTATTATATAAAAGAAAAAGATTATAAAAACATAGAATAATTAGGAAATGATATAATTGAATATATAGAATATTACAATAATAGTAGAATTAAGAGTAAACTAAAAGAATCAATACAGAGAATATTCCAATTTAGTAGCCTAATTTATACTGTTCAACTTTTTGGTTTCAGTACATTGAGGTTACTTATTTTATTTCATTTCATATGCCTTATTAATAACATCTTTATTTCAAGAAAATTTATACCACAATGTCTAGTTGCTTTTATGCTTTTCATATGTGTGTTGAAGAAAGTATATGGGATATGTAACAAAAAAGAAAAGAGGTTTTTATAATGAAAATAGCAGTAGCAGGAACAGGATATGTAGGATTATCAATTGCTACATTATTAAGTCAAAAAAATGAAGTAGTAGCATTAGATGTAATACCTGAAAAAGTAGAAATGATAAACAAAAGAATATCACCAATAAGAGATGAGAAAATAGAAGAATTTTTTGCAAGTAAAGATTTAAACTTAAAAGCTACATTAGATTATAAAGAAGCATTTGAAGGTGCTGAATTTGTAGTAATAAGTACACCAACAAATTATGATGATGTAAAAAATTCATTTGATACATCAACAGTTGAGGATAT
>CANRGN010000065.1 GCA_947630235.1 uncultured Clostridia bacterium | reverse complement strand
AGAAAAAGAAAGACAAGAAAAATTAAGAATAGAAGAAGAAAGAAGACAAGAAGAACTTAGAAAGCAAGAGGAAATAAGAATAGAAAAAGAAAGACAAGAAAAATTAAGAATAGAAGAAGAAAGAAGACAAGAAGAACTTAGAAAGCAAGAGGAAATAAGAATAGAAAAAGAAAGACAAGAAAAATTAAGAATAGAAGAAGAAAGAAGACAAGAAGAACTTAGAAAGCAAGAGGAAATAAGAAGAGAAAAAGAAAGACAAGAAAAATTAAGAATAGAAGAAGAAAGAAGACAAGAAGAACTTAGAAAGCAAGAGGAAATAAGAAGAGAAAAAGAAAGACAAGAAAAATTAAGAATAGAAGAAGAAAGAAGACAAGAAAAATTAAGAATAGAGGAAGAAAGAAGACAAGAAGAATTAAAAATACAAGAAAAATTAAGATTTGAGGAAGTAAAAAGACAAGAAGAATTTAGAAAGCAAGAAGAAATAAGAATGGAAAAAGAAAGACAAGAAGAATTAAAAATACAAGAAAAATTAAGATTTGAAGAAGAAAAAAGACAAGGGGAAATTATAAAACAAGAAATAAAAAGAGAAAATGAAAAACAAGAAGAATTAAGAATCCAAGAAAAATTAAGAATGGAAGAACAAAAAAGGCAAGAAGAATTTAGAAAACAAGAAGAAATAAAAATACAAAAAGAAAAACAAGAAGAATTAAAAATACAAGAAAAATTAAGACTTGAGGAAGAAAAAAGACAAGGAGAAATTATAAAACAAGAAATAAAAAGAGAAAAAGAAAAACAAGAAGAATTAAGAATACAAGAAAAATTAAAAATGGAAGAACAAAAAAGGCAAGAGGAACTTAGAAAACAACAAGAAATAAAAAGAGAAAAAGAAAGACAAGAAGAATTAAGAATACAAGAAAAATTAAAACTTCAAGAAGAAAAAAGACAAGAAGAACTTAGAAGACAAGAAGAAATAAGAAAGAAAAAAGAAAAGCAAGAACAACTTAGAAAACAGGAAGAATTACGAAAGCAAGAGGAAAAAAGAATAAAAGAAGAAAATAAAAAGAGAAAACAAGAAGAAAAAGAAAATAGAAAAAAAGAAATAAAAAATCAAATTAAAAATAAAGTAGATGAAACAAAAGGAAAAATAAATAATTTAAAATTACAAGCTGAAAAAAATAGAGAAGAAAAAAGAATAAAAAAGACTGAAAAAAGAATAAAAGCTATGGAACAACAAGCTAAAATTGTAAAAGAAAAAATTGAAAAAGCTGAAGAAGAAAAAAATAAGATGTTTGGAAAAAGAATAATGTTTGAAATTGATGGTGATGATGTAGAAGATGTTATAGATTTAGGAAAAATTTCAAAAAAAGAAGAAAGTGAAATAAAATAAAATTTAACTTTAAAAATTTTCTTTTGAGCATGTAAAAAACTTTTTAAAGTCTAGAAGAAAACCTTCTTATGATAAATAAATGTCATAAGAAGGTTTTTTTATTTAGATTTCTGTAGAAAGATTTAAGTAAAAGCATTGCACACAATTTTTGTTGAAATTGTGTGCATGAACAATTTAAAGTGAATTTTGCAATATCTTTTAACAGTTTTTCATAAAAAATCTATTATTTTTCTTATAAAAATTTTTGTGTAATTATAAAAATGTTACAATAATGTTACAAAAATGTTCAAATTTTAGAATTAACATAACAAGTTAAAATGTAACGAAAAAATATTAAAATCCCAAAAAACGTAATTCCGTAAACCCTAATGAATCAGCTTTAAAATGGCATATTAACAAACAAAGTTTTTTGTGTTATAATAAAAGAGTATAAGTGATTTTTTTTATAAATAAAGAGATTTTTTAACTTTAATATTACAAAGTAAAACGAAAATACATAACAAAAGAAAATAAAAAAAGATACAAAGGAGGAAAAATGAATATGAGTGTTAAAAGAAAACGTAAAATAGTTGTATTTAGCTTAATTTTAATAATTGTCGTAATTGCAGTAGGCCTTTTTGCTTCAAGACAAGTAAAATTAAAAGAATTTTACTCTAATCCAGAAAATTTACGTGCAATGGATTATAATGAAATTGAAGAAGATGATGAGAAGGTAGTAGGTTGCGATAATGTAAGATTTAGTGCATTTTTTACAAGAGATAGAGATTTAGATGGATATGCAGAAAAATTAGATGGAACTTCTAAAGAAATCGGCAAAAAAGATACTCTATATGTTGAATTAAATGTATTAACAAAAGGTACTCTAAAAAATGGAGTAATAACTGTAAATGGAGAAAATTTTAAGTGGACTACCTCAATAGTAGAAGATAAGTTTGTACAAAATGATTATATTGGTGAAACATCTTCTATCAATTTAAAAGATATAACAAGTGGTAGTCAAAAATTATTATGGGGTACTATAGAATCAAAAATTGATAATAATATCGGAAACTATTCAAAGGTTAATAGTGTAACATTAACAGGTACTTATGATGATGGTGAGGGAAATACTAAACCAATAAGCAAAACTGTAAATTTAACAGTAGATTGGTATGGCGAAACTGAAATTGCAGTAAATAAATATTATTACAGTTCATCAGGATATTCATCATATCAAAATCAAATGTACGATATAGCAACAGTAGTAAAAGATAGTAATGTAGAATTATCATTCAAAGTTGCTGTTTCTGAAAAGAAAAAACAATTATTACTTCAAAAACAGGAATTAGAATTAGAAATTCCAGATTTAAATGGTGTACCTGCTAGTGAAGTAACAGTATTGGATAAAAGTGCAAAATATGATTATAATTCAGAAACTAAGATATTAAAAATAACAAGAGAATCAACAATAGAAACAGAAAAAGAATTAGCAACAGAATCTACAGCGGAGCCAGGAACGAAATCAGAAACAGAAACAGAAACAGAATCAATAACAGCTGAAGAATCAGGTATTGTAAGCCAAGAAATATCAAGAAGTAATATAAATAGTGTAGTTGTAAAATATCCTTTAGAAGCATATACCAGTATGTCAGCAAATTCAATAGTATTAAGTATTCCAGTAAAAGGAAGAAATTATGGATATAATAATAAAAATCCTCAATTTACAAATCCACATGTTTCAGAAGATGAAGGAATATTAACAGTTACATATTCAAAACCAAATGGAGATGTATGGAATATATATACATCAGTTGGAAATTATTTAAAAGTTAGCAACACAAATTCATATAGATACGAAGTTTCAAAAGAAGCTCCAACTAATATCTATAATGGAAATACATTCGAAGATATCCAAACATCATATCCAGTAGAATGGGAAGTTGTAATAAGAGATTATACTGCAGTAAATAAAATAACATTAGAAGAACAAAAAGAAAATGAAAAAAATAAATCAGATGAATTTTTAAATACTTCAGGAACATATTCAAGTATGAACGATTATATAAAAACAACAGGTATTTATTTCACCAATGCATCATCAGTATTAGGAAATGATGGTACAATAAAATTATATAATGCTGAAACAGATTCTTTAATTGAAACATTTACATCAAGTACATGGAAAAAATACACAAAAGAAAAACCATATACTATTGATGTAAAATCTATAAAAATAGAAACAAGTAATCCAGTTTCAAATTCATCTTTTTCAGTATATCAAATAAAAGAGATGGATGATGAATTATTAACAACAAAAATTTCACAACCAGAATTTGAAAAATTATCATATATATACACATATTTAAAAGGTCAAATTGAAGCTCCAAATGGAATAACTTTTGAAGATGGAAAAACTACTTCTGAAATAAATAAATCTGCATCAGCAAATTATGAAATGCCTTATTCTGTTGCAAAATTAACAATTGATCCAGATCAAATAACAAATCAAAAAACAGCAAATGTAGATTTAACAGTTGAAACAATGTCATCAAGCGCAATTGAAAAACAATGGATTAATGGAATGTTTTTAATCGAATTTCCAGAAGATATTATAAATGTTAATTTAAATGAGATAGAAATATCAGATGAAGATGTAAATATAGTTGCAAGTGATGTTGTAGAAGAAAATGGAAAATATTTTATAAAAATATTTACTTCAAATGAAGCTGAATCTAAATATAAAATAAAAATGAATTTAGATATATCAGGAAATCCTTTAAAACCAACAGAAACACAAGATATAAAATTATATTCATATAATCAAAATTGTGATAATTATTATAATAAAACAAATGATGTATATGATATAGATGCTGATGGAAAAGTTGATGATAATATAGGATATACAACAGAAAGTTTAACATTAATAGCACCATCAGGTTTAATAACAACAGAATATGTAACAGATTATGATGACTTAAAAAGTACAACAATAGCACCAAATATAGCAGACATTGAAAAATCTGATGAATCAAGAACTGCAAATATTAATGTAAATATAACAAATAGTTATAGTGGAACAATTAGTGATATAGTAATTTTAGGTAAAATACCTTTTGAAGGAAATACTTATGTACTAAGTAAAGGAGAATTAAATTCACAATACACAGCAAATATTACAGGCCCAATATCAGTTCCAGATGATTTAAAATCAATTGCAAAAGTATATTATTCAACAAATGAAGCACCAACTAAGGATTTAAATACTGAATCAAATGGTTGGAAATCTTCAAATGATGTTAAAAAATGGGAAGATATTAGAACATATTTAATAGTATTAGGTGATTATAAGCTACAAAAAGAAAAAATAGAAGTATTTACCTATGAAGTAAAAGTCCCAGCAGGATTAGGATATAACAGTGTTTCATATAGCGATCATGCAGTATATTATAACTTAGATACAGAAAACGGAAAATTAAAAACAGAAACAGAACCAAATAAAGTTGGTATTCAAGTGGTATCAAAATATAGTATGCAATTAACAAAAAATAAAAAAGCATATGATAATATGTTTGTTAAAGGCGCAACTTATTCTATAACAACAGAAGACGTAGAAGGAAATGAAATAAAAAAATCAGCAAAAACAGATGAAAATGGTATGCTAAAATTAAGTGGAATTTATGTAGGTAGAGAATATACATTAAAAGAAATTTCATCACCAAGTGATTATATTTTAGATGAGAATGAAGTTAAATTTAAAGCGGAAATAAAAGAAAGTGATGATAGAGAAGAAAAATTAGAATTTAATGTAACTGAAGGCAAATTCAAAAATGATCCAGTAGTTGAGACTGATGAAAAAGGTAATTACATAGTAAAAGTAAATGTAGAAGATGAAGCGAAATATACTATAAGAGTAAATAAAACAGATGAAAATAACGTACCACTTAAAGATGTTAAATTTATAATAAGTGGAAAAGATAAACCAAGTAAAATATATAAAACAGATGAAAATGGTATATTAAATATAACTGGATTTTATGTAGGCGAAGAATATGAAATTCAAGAAATAAAAGCTGATGGATATTATATAGATAAAGAACCAAAGAAATTTGAAGTAGTTAGAGGTGAAAGTGGAGAATTAAAATTTGAATCAGAAGATGATAAATTAAAAAATGTTAATATAGTAGAGAATCAAGAAAATGCTCAAGCAATAGTAACTGTTAATATACAAAATGAAAAGATACCTACTTATAATTTACAAATTATCAAAGTTGAAGAAAATTTAGCTGAAGAAAATATAGAGAATTTAAATAAACTAACAGGAGCAAGTTTTAAATTAGTAAGTAAGGATTTACAAACTCAAAAAGAGTATATAGTAAATGAAGAAGGCTTAACAATTCCAGACTTATTTGCATTTGTAGACGGAAAATATATTACAGGAGAATATACTTTACAAGAAACTAAATCACCAGATGGATACTCAAATAATGCAGAAGAAATTAATTTTAAAGTAACAAAAAATTCAGAAGAAAATTTTGATATTGTAATAGAAAATCAAGAAAGATTAACAACATTAAAATCAGCGACTATTGAAGAAAACACTTTAAAAATAGTAATTCAAGATAAACCAATGTTTAAAATAAAAAAAGTCGATTCAGAAACAGGAGCTCCACTTGCAAATGCACAATTTATTATTTATGAATTGGATAAGAATGGAGATCAAGTAGGTTATGCTAAAGATGTAAATGGAAACTATGTGGGTGAGAAGAATTTACAAAATGAATATATAGTAACTACTAATAAAAATGGCGAAATTTCATTGCCACTAAGAAAAGGAACTTATAAAATGATAGAGGTGGGATATCCTGATGGATATCAAGAATATAATAATGTTCAGATATTTAAAGTTGGTGGTGTGGATGTAGAAGAAATAGAGAAAACACAAAAAGAAATAATAGAAATAAATTATATAGAAGATTTAGTGGATTTATCTAATGAAGTAAATGCAGGAGATAATAAAGCAAATAAAATAATAAAGTTAATGAGAACATTGGATTTTAATCAAATAGATTCATATAAAAATGCTAATGATATAAGGTATGGTGATTTAAATCATAATGGCAAAGAAGAATCAATAAAAGAAGAATTAACGAATAAATCTGGATGTGGATTTACACCAATAGGTGATCGTTCAAATAATTTTTCGGGAGTATTTGATGGAAATGAACATACAATAAAAAATTTATACATAAATATTTCTAATTCAACATATATGTTATACGTTGGATTATTTGGCTATGTAAAAAATGGAGAAATAAATAATTTAGGTATAGTAGGAGGAAATATAATTGGCAATATTAGTTTTTATAGTAGTTATAGTGATTGTTATGTAGGAGGAATAGCAGGATATTTATATAAAAGTAATATAAGTAATTGTTATAATTTGAGCAATATAATAACTAGTAATGATATTGATGAAAAAGGTAGTAGTTATGCTGGAGGAATAGTAGGATATTTGAATTTTGATTGTAGTATAATTAACTGTTATAATAAAGCTAATATTAATAGTAATTGTAATAGTAATAGGTATTCTTATGCTGGAGGAATAACCGCATATAGTAGTATGAAAATAATTAATTGCTATAACACAGGGACTATAATTGGTAATGGAGGTACCTGTAAAGTTGGAGGAATAACTGCAGAGCTATCTACAGGAGGAGCAATTTTAACAAATTGTTGTAATATAGGAAATGTAATTGGTAATGGTAGTAAAGGTAACTATGTAGGAGGAATAGCTGGATATTTTTCATCAAAGGATATAACTAATAGTTATAATACTGGAATTATAACAAGTAATAATGGCAGTAGTACTAGTTATGTAGGAGGAATAGCCGGATATTCAACTGCAAATATAAGAAATAGTTATAATACTGGAGATATTACGGCTAGTAATAATAGTAATACTATTTATGCTGGAGGAATAGTAGGATATATATATTCTAATTTAAGTAGTATAATTAATTGCTTCTGTACAGGATCTGTAAAATGTATTAATGAAAATCGTAGTTATGCAGGAGGAATAGCTGGATATATATCTAGTACTTCTAATAATAACTATTATTTAGATACTATAAACATAGTAGGTAAATCTATATGTAAAAATGGAAAAGCAGTATCAGAATTATATATGTTGTCTATTGATTTTTATAATGCATTAAATGTTGATAATACATGGGTATATAAAAAAAATGAATATCCAATATTACTTAATGAGATTTTTGCAAAAGTTTCAGATTCAACTGAAATAACAATAGAGAATACAATCAAGAAATTCAAAATTACAACAGAAGTATTAGCGGTAGATGGAGAAAAAGGTGGTACCATTACAGGAGAAGGTAATGAAGCATTTGAAACAGTATTAATATATGAATCTAATAAAAATGAAATTGTTATGATACCATATGAAGGATATGGAATAAGTAATATTACAATAAATGGATTGATTGTAGATTATAAGGTTAGTAAAGATGGTTCATATAAAATTCCGGTAGGATATTTTGAAAATATACAAGAAGATAAACATATAGTGGTAACTTTTTCACCACTAGACCAAATATTAACTATTAATAAAGTTGATGAAGATAATATCAGTAATTTTTTGGAAGGTGCAAAATTAAAAGTAGAACAAATTGATGAGAGACAGGATATAACAAATGATGTTAGTGAAATGATATCTAATGGTAAAGAATTTGATGTACCTAATAAAGAAGGTGGTATAATAGAAAATGTTAAAGGAGAATTAAATAAAAGCAATGGAGACTACTTTTTTGTTGAAGAAAACTGTAGATATATTCCAACTAATGGGAAGACATATCAATTAGCTCATGGAGGGGCATCTGGAATAAAATCAACAACAGCAAATTCATATATGCAAATAGATTTAACTGGAAAAGAAGGTAAATATGTAGTAGTAGTTAATGCAGAGGTATCTTCTGAAAGTTTCGATTATGGATATGCAACCATAAATAAAACTATGTCACCAGCACCTACTCGTGATGTAACAGAAGGAAGATTTATATATATATCTGGTACTAAATCTGCTACTGATTATACTTCAGCAGTTTTAGAAGGAGGAGAAGTATATTATTTACATTTAGGATATTATAAAGATAGTAGTTCTGATAAAGATGAGGATCAGGTAGTGTTTAATAGTATAAATATTTATGAAGTAACTAGAAAAAGTTTTGACTTTGCAAAAATAGAAGAAAAATATATACCAAAGAATATACAGCAAACAAATACAGTAGCAAATTCATATATACCAATAAATTTAACAAATAAAACTGGAAAATATAATTTAACAATAAATGCACAGACCCAAATTAATTCTGGAAGTGGATATTTATACGCTACAGTAACTGAAAATACAACCAGACCAGAATATAATAGTAGTAGTGGAAGATTTATATATATATCATCAACTACAACTGCTAAAGATTATAATAAAGTTTTAGAAGGAGGTAAAGTTTACTATTTACATTTAGGATATTATAATATTTCTGGTAATGAAAGTAATATTGTTACTATAAATAATATTAGATTATCTCTAAACAAAGATGATTATTATTATAAAGAGCACACAACAAATTCTTATGGTCAAATAAGAGTTAATGTTCCAATAGGAAAGTATATAATAACTGAAATTCAAGCTCCAGAAGGATATACTTTAAAATCTGATCCAATAGAAATAGAGATTGGTCCAGATAAAGATAATACAATAACAATTAAGAACAAAAAACAACCACAAATAATAGTTCATCATTATTTAAAAAAATCAGACGGAACACCTACTACTTCTAAAGTAGCAGAAGACGAAATTTATAAAGATGACATTGGTGAAGAGTATACTACTAGTCCTCATACTGATTTAGAGAATCTAACTCTAGAAAAAGACGAAAATGGCAAGTTTGTAATTCCAAAAAATGCAACAGGAACATATACAGAAAACAATATAGAGGTAAATTACTATTATGTAGCAGATCCAATTGAATTAAAAATACATCATTACATGGATGGTACAAAAAATAAATTAGTTCTAGATGATGTAGAATATGTGGATCCAGAAGTTATATTTGATGAGAATGGTAACTATACAGTTGTAGGCGAAGGAAGTTATGAAGTTGAGAAAAATGAGAAATATCATAAATTGTTAGCACAATATGATTTAACAAACTTATCAACAACTGTGCAAGAAAATGTGGAAATCACAGATACATTAAAATATAATACAGATTCAGAATTATCATATTTCTATAACTTAAAAGAATATAGTATAAAAACAAAAGTAGAGGCACATAGTGAATCTAGAACGAATGAATTGACAAATGAGAGAGAAGAATTGATGGTAGAAGGTGGAACTATATC
>CANRGN010000064.1 GCA_947630235.1 uncultured Clostridia bacterium | reverse complement strand
ATAAGCATAAATGTTTGATTTTTGATTGGAAGATATTTATGAAAACATTTACAGCTGTTTTAAAGAAAGATGGAGCTTTTTAAATGGTTTTATATAAATTGGGGTGTTTGATTAGATGAGAAATGTATTTATTATAGGGTGCAAAGGTATACCATCAAAATATGGTGGTTATGAAACATTTGTTGAAAATTTAACCTTTTATAAATCTGATAATAATATAAAATATCATGTCGCTTGTATAGGAAATGATGAAAGTGAGTATCAGCATAATAATGCTAGATGTTTTAATGTAAAAGTGCCTAATATTGGTTCTGCTAAAGCTATTTATTATGATGTAAAAGCAATAGAAAAATCTATAGCTTATATTAAACAACATAAAATAGAAAATGCGATTATATACATATTAGCTTGTAGGATAGGGCCTTTTTTACGGTCATTATAAAAAAATAATGAAAAAATATGGAATAAAATTATATGTAAACCCAGATGGACACGAATGGCTAAGATCTAAATGGAGTGCACCTGTAAAAAAATATTGGAAAATATCAGAACGATTAATGATAAAATTAGCAGATTTAGTTATTTGTGATTCTAAAAATATAGAAAAATATATTATTGAAAACTATTCAAAATATAATCCAAAAACTACTTTTATTGCATATGGTGCAGATTTAGAAAAAAGTAAATTAAGTGATGATGATAAACAATTGAATGATTGGTATAAAAGTAAAAATGTAAAATCTCATAAGTATTATTTAATAGTAGGAAGATTTGTACCAGAAAATAATTATAAAACAATGATATCTGAATTTATGAAATCTAGTACGGATAAAGATTTAGTTTTAGTTACAAATGTTGAAAAAAATAATTTTTATGAACAATTAAGAAAAGAAACAGAATTTGAAAAAGATAAAAGAATAAAATTCGTTGGAACTGTTTATGAAAAAGAACTTATAAAAAAAATTAGAGAAAATGCTTATGGATATTTACATGGACATTCTGTAGGTGGAACAAATCCATCTTTAATTGAAGCTTTGGCAACTACAGATTTAAATCTATTATATGATGTTGGTTTTAATAAAGAAGTAGCAGAAGAAGGTGCTTTATATTGGAATTTAGAAAACATGAATTTAGCAAATTTGATAAATGAATGTGATAAATTAGAACATTCAAAAATAAATGAATTAAGTAAATTAGCTAAAGAGAGAATTAAAAAAGAATATACATGGGAAAAAATTGTTTGTCTGTATGAGAATGTATTTGGGAGTAAAAAAGAATGAAAGAAAAAATTGATTTAATAGTTGTGCCTTTTCATGATTATAAAAAATGGATTAAAGAGGGATTTAGAACTAGAGATGCACATTTATTTGAACAATTTAAAAAAAATAAAAATGTTAACAAAATTCTAGTTATAAATAGACCTATGTCTCTTTTAGAAATGATATTAAAAAGGTGTAGTTGGAAAACTAAAGTTGGAAAAAAAATTGCTGGAAATAAAATTTGGCAATTAAATAAGGTAACTGAAAAAGTTTTTTGTCTAGATATTTTTTCTTTTTCGATTATAAAAGTAATGATTCAAAGAAAAAAATGGTGGAATACAATTTTTTTTAATAAAAAAGTAATAGAAATAATTAATTTATCATTAGAATTTTTAAATATGAATAACAGAGTATTATTTTTAGAGAATCCAATGGCTGTGGGATTAGTAAATCATATTGGAGAAAAAATTTTTGCTTTTGATTCTATAGATAATTGGTTATATCATCCTCAAATGCATAAAATAAAAAGTATTATTGAGAAAAATTATAAATTTATAGGTGAAAATGCAGATATTATTTTTACTGTTTCAAAAAGTTTACATGTTTATTTTTCAAAAATTAATAAAAATGTATTTTGGATTTCTAACGGAGTTGATATAGATAGATTTACTGATAGTATTGTTAATGATGAAAAAAAAAGAAATACGCCTAGTATTGGATATATGGGAAAAATCCAAGATAGAGTTGATTTTGATTTAATTGAAAAGTGTTTGCAAAAATATAGCAAAAACGAATTTTTTATTATAGGTCCAATATATTCACAAAAACAAAGAATAAAAAAAATTAAGAAAAAATATACAAATATCAAATTTTTAGGAGATGTTCATTATAATAAATTACCTTTAGTAATGAAAAAATTTGATATAGCAATTATTCCTCATAAAGTAGATGATTTTACTAATAGCATGGATCCTTTAAAAATATATGAATATTTAGCTGCTGGTAAACAAATTGTTACAACTAAAATTGCGGGAGCTGATGAATTTGAAAATTATGTTTTTAATGCCCAGTCTGATAAAGATTTTATAGATTTAATAGAAAAAGCAATAAATAATTATAGAAATATAAGCAATATATCTAATTTTATAATAGGGGAACTAAAATCTGAAAATATGTGGAAATATAAAGCTGAAATTATTATAAATAAATTGGTTGAAGGTAATAAAGGTGATTAAATGGAAGATAAAATAAAAGTATTACATATAACAGAAAAGTTACAGTCTGGTGGAATTGAAAACTTTATAATGAATATATACAGAAATATAGATAAAGAAAAAGTAGAATTTAATTTTTTAGTTACAAGAAACGAAAAAGAGTTTTTTGAGGATGAAATAAAACAACTAGGTGGAAAAAAGTTTGTTATAGATTGTAATAAAAATCAAAATGTTTTTAAGAGGATAATTAAGGAATCTAAAGAATTGGAAAAATTTTTAAAAGAAAATAAATATGATGTGGTTCATATTCATTCTGGAACTCCATTAAGAATTTTTTATTTAAGAGCTGCAAAAAAAGCTAAGATTCCGAAAAGAATATATCATTCTCATAGTGCTGAAGTGAAAGGACCTCATAATGCTTTAAAATTAAAAAAGATTATTTTTTCTTTTTTAAAACGATTTTTTAAATTTTATGGAACTGATTTTTTAGCTTGCTCAAAAATGGCGGCAAAGTGGATGTATACTTCTAATATGATAAAAAAACAACAAGTAAAAATAGTTAATAATGGAATAGATATTGATAAATTTAAATTTAATTCTCAAATTAGAGAAAAATATCGAAAAAAATTGCTAATAGATAATGATATAAAAGCAATTTGCCATATAGGTAGATTTAATCATCAAAAAAATCATACATTTTTAATAGATATATTTAAAGAATTATCAATTTTAAATGAAAAATGTCATTTATATTTAATAGGAGATGGTGAACTTAGAGGTATTATTGAAGATAAAGTTAAAAAATTAGATTTATATAATAAAGTACATTTTTTAGGTGTTCGTAATGATGTAAATAATATTATGCAGGCTATGGATATGTTTTTGTTGCCTTCTAATTATGAAGGATTACCAGTGGTGGGAATAGAAGCACAAGCTGCTGGACTACCTGTAATATGTTCTACAGAAGTAACGGATGAAATTTGTATAACTAATAATGTTAAAATGATTTCTTTAAATGAGCAACCAAGATATTGGGCTATGAAAGTATGTGAAGTTTTAGAAAATTTTAATAGAGTTGATACAAAAAAAATAATAGAACAAAATAAATTTGATATTAAATCAACAGTAAACATGTTATATGATATTTATATTTAAATTAAGGATTGTTAAAAATGTATTTGAAAAAAAAATTAAGTAGTATTTTAGCTTTTATTTATAAATTTACAATATTTTTGAATTTTTTAATTATTGAACCTATTATTAACATTGATATTTTAGGAAGAGTAAGATATTTTATTCTTATTATTGATATAATAATAGCAATTATTATATTTATTATAAGAAATAACTGGACAATAGATAAAAAGGCTTGTATTTATTTTTGCTCAAATGTTATTCCATATAGTGTTATTCTTTTTTTTATGTTAATAAAATGTATGAAGGATAATATTAATCTTAATAATCAAATAATAGTTTATTTATATTGGATTATTCCTATTTGTGTTATGCAAAGTGCAATTTATTTATTGGGTTATAAGGTAATAGATTATACATTTTATGCTATTATTTTTAATTATTTATTTTGTGTAATATTTTATTTATATATGTATAGAATAGATGGAATAATTCATTTTTTTTATTTTGTAGAAAAAAAAGTAACACCTTTAGAGGTACATGAATTAATTTTCTCTATAGGGTTATTTTTTGTATATTATGCTTTTTTTGAAAATAAAAATGAAAAAAATCATAAAATTAAGATTTTTTTATCATCAATATGTATATTTTTGGGTTTTAAAAGAATTTTAATTTTTGCATTGTTAATAGTTTTTATTGTATATAAAATAATAAAATTATTTTGTAAGATTAATAGAAAGATAATTTATACTTTATCATTATTTTTAATATTATTTTCATTCTTATATATAGATTTGGTTAAAAATAATTTTTTAAATCAAATATCTTTAAAGTATAGTATTAATTTTAAATCTAGATTAGAAGCATATAATTATTTTGATAATGACTATGAATTATCTATTTTTTATTCTGGTAAAGGTTTAAGATATGTTATAGATAAATTGAAAGATGCAGGAAATTCATTATATGGTATTGGAGATTTACATAACGATATATTAAAATTATATATAGAATTAGGATTTCCGCTTTGGTTATATTTTTTTATAAATTTCACTATATTGCAAACTATGAGAATGAAAAAATATTTTAGTGGTGAAATAGAGATATTATATTTTATTTTAATGTTATTAACTTATATATTATATTTGACAGATAATGTTAATAGATATTTATCTTTTATATTAGTGTTTTCAATGATACCATATGCACATTATTTAAAATTAAAAGAAAGGAAAAAAAATGATACAGGATAATATAGATTTAAAAAAATGTTTAGAAATAGAAAAAAATATATATTTAAAAATTGGATATGTTAATGAAATAAAATCATTTTTCAATCAATCAGAAATTGGATTTATATATAAATATATAAAATTATTAAGAATAGATGAATATTTTTCAAATAAAAAGAATCTAAGTTTATTTCAAAAAATTTTAAAATTATGTGTAAGAAGAAAAAGAAATATAATTGGTTTAAAATTAGGAATAAATATTCCAATAAATACATGTGATATTGGATTAACAATATATCATGCTAATGGAATTATCATTAATTCTAAAGCAAAAATTGGTAAATTTTGTAAATTACATGGAGATAATTGTATAGGAAATGATGGAAAAAATAATGATATGGTTCCAAATATAAAAGATAATGCTGATATTGGTGTAGGAGCAAAAATTATTGGAAAAGTTTCAATGGGAAACAATATTTGTGTAGGAGCGAATGCAGTTGTTTTAAAAGGAGAATATGAAGATGATTCTATTTTGGTAGGGATGCCTGCTAAAATAATAAATAAAAAAAATATATAGGAGTTTTTTTATGAGTAAGAGTATTGATGTTTCTGTTATTATGTCCACATATAATACAAAAGAAGAGTTTTTAAAAATGTCTATATTTAGTATATTAAATCAAACATTAAAAAATTTAGAGCTTATTATTGTTAACGATGGTGGAAACAACTTGGAAGTAATTAAAAGTTTTAACGATAAAAGGATAGTTATTTTGAATCATGAAAAAACAAAGGGGTTACCAATTTCATTAAATGAAGCTATTGATAAGTGTAAAGGTAAATATATTGCAAGAATGGATAGTGATGATATTTCTAAATTAAATAGATTAGAAATTCAAAAAAAATATTTAGATATTCATTCTAATATAGATATATGCGCAATGTTTTATAAAAAATTTTATGAAGAAAATGATTTTATAATAAATTCTCTATATAATTATAATGATATAGCATCTCAATTGTTTTTTAGAAATGTTTTAGCTCATCCTACCATAATGTTTAGAAGAAGTTTTTTAATAGAAAATAATTTAAGATATTCCTTAGAATATGAGTATTCACAAGATTTTGAATTTTGGACACGCTGTATTAAAAAAGGGAATATATCACTTATTCCTAAATTAGGATTATATTATAGAATTCATAGAGATCAAATTAGAAGTAGCAAAAAAGATAAACAAAAATTTCTTTATGAAAGTGTATTGTTACGAAATTTAAAAGAATTAGAGATTGAAGAAAGTAATATAAGATTTATTAATATTTTAAATGAAAATAATAGTTCAAAAATTAATTTTATTCAATTATCTAATTTTATTGATTTAATAATAAAAAAAAATAATATAAAAAAAATTTATAATTCTAAATCATTAAAGAAAGTACTATATAATGCTTTTTTCAAACTAATAATAAAAAATAAAGAATTTAATAGTTTATTAAATATAAAAATAGCATTTAAGTTTTTCTATATAGCTAATTTTTTAAATGCATTTTTTTATTCAATGTTAAAAATAAAAATAAAAATATCTAATGTTTTTGATAACACTATTGTAAATATAAGTATTTTTTAGAAAGGAAATAAAAGTGAAAAATATTTTGAAAAAATTAAAAACAATTTTAATTATGATATTAGGTATTAGTAATTACAAAACAATAACTACTTTTTTGTATCGATTATTCAATAATTATCATAGAAAAATTTGGATAGCAATTAACAATAAAGATTATGTTCAAATAAGTGAGAAAAAAAGAAATATTTATTTTGGATATTATGATCATTCTTCGGAAAGAGATAATAAAATACTATACATAAGTACTATTGATAATTTAAAAGAAAGTGCGGATATTTTTTATTATGATTTAGTTTTAAATAAAAAAGTTAAAATTGGATGTACTAATGCTTGGAATTATCAAATGGGAGCTAGATTGAGATGGCTAGATGATGATATTGTTATTGTAAATGATTATACTGAAAATGTAGGATATTTTTCAAAAACCATCAATTTAGATGGTAAGGTAAAAAATATATATAAATTTCCAATATATGATTTATCTAGAGATAAGAAATATTCTTTTTATTTAGATTTTTCTATTTTAAATTATTTTAGACCTGGATATGGATATTCTAATATAAATGAGCAAATTACAAAAGATAGAATATTGAATAATGGAATATATAGAGGAGATCTGAATACCAATACCAAAGAATTAATTTTATCAATTAGTGAGATTATTGAATATAATAATGAAAATGTAGATCAAACAAATTTACATTATATTAACCATATATCTTGTTCGAGATTTGATGATATTATTATATTTTTTCATTTATGGATTGATGAAAAAAAGCAATTGAAAAATAGAGTGTTTATTATCAATTATTTTGGTAAAATATTAAGTGTATTAGATGATTTTGAAAAGGCATCACATTATTCTTTTAAATCTAAAGATGAATTGTTGTTAACAGTGGTTAGTAATAAAAAAATAGAATATAGATTATATGATATAAGAAAAAAAACATATAAATTGTTTGAATTTTTAACTGTTGATGGACATCCAAGTTATATAAAAGATGATTTATTTATAACAGATACATATCCTGATCATAATGGAATGCAACATATTTATATTTGTGATTATTATGGAATAAAAAAAGAATTGGTACAAATTTATCATAATCCAAGAAAGCATGATGAATTAAGATGTGATTTACATCCTAGATATTTGAATGGAAAATTAACTTTTGACAGTATCTCTGGAAAATATAGAAAAGAAAATATATTAAAGTTAGATTTAAATAATTTAGATATTGAACAAATAAGTGAAATTCCAATAAGTGATGAAAAGAGAATTTATTTGAATTTATTTCATAAAGTAGATATTAATATATTTAAATTGTGGTATAAGAAATTTTTTGATTTTAGTTATCAAGCTCATATTTTAGTTAATAAATTGTTAAAAACAAAATCTAAGTTTATGAGAGAGATTTATTATAATAAATTACAAAAAAATTATTCATTATGGATATCTCCTAAATGCAAAATAGGAAAAAATATTCATTTTATGCATTTAGATGGAATTACAATAGGAAGTGGTGTAGAAATCGGAAATAATTGTGTTATATATCAACAAGTTACTATAGGTAAAGAGAAGGATAGTTTTCCAATAATAGGAAATAATGTTACAATATACGCTGGTGCAAAAATTATAGGAGGAGTAAAAATAGGTGATAATTCTGTAATTGGAGCTAATGCAGTTGTAATAAGAGATGTTCCGGAAAATAGTACTGCAGTTGGAGTACCTGCAAGAATAATAAAAGATTCTAGGAGTTATTAAATGAAAAAAAATTTTATATATAATATTATATATCAGATTTTAATATTGTTTTTGCCTCTTATAACAATGCCATATATTTCTAGAACTTTGGGGGCAGAAGGAATTGGGGTATATTCATATACATATTCTATAGCATATTATTTTATGCTAATTGCAATGTTAGGGTTAAATAATTATGGAAATAGAGCAATTGCTAAAGTTAGAGAAGATAAAAAAGAATTATCTAAAAATTTTTGGAGTATTTATATTTTTCAATTAATATCAACAATAATAATGATTATATTATATTTAATTTATATAAAAATATTTCAAACTCAATATAAATTAATTGCTTTAATTCAAGTAATACATGTAATTTCATCAATGTTTGATATAAATTGGTTCTTTTTTGGTATTGAAAGATTTAAATTAACGATTACTCGAAATACTATTATAAAAATATCCTCTGTCATTTTAATATTTATTTTTGTAAAAAATCCAAATGATGTATGGAAATATACTACAATATTATCAGTTAGTACTTTATTTAGTAATATCATATTATTTTCTTTTTTAAGAAAGTATGTATATTGGGTAGATATTACTAAGAGTGATGTGTTAAAACATTTGAAACCAAATTTAATAATGTTTTTGCCTGTAATTGCAGTTAGTATTTATAAAATTATGGATAAGATTATGCTAGGAATTATTTCTACAGTAACAGAAGTAGGATATTATGAGAATGCTGAAAAAATTGCCCAGATTCCTTTAACAATTATTACAGCATTAGGAACAGTAACTCTTCCTAGAGTTTCAAATATGATTTCCAAAGATCAGGAAGATAAAGTAAAATTACTTATGGATAAGACAATGCCATTTATAATGTTTTTGGCATTTCCGATGACTTTTGGAATTATTGCTATAAGTACAGATTTTTCTATTATTTTTTTTGGTGATGGTTTTTTAAAAACGGGATATTTAATACAATTATTATCAATTACTTTGATTTTTTTATCGTGGGGGAATGTTATAAGAACACAATATTTATTACCTAAAGAAATGGACAAAGAATATGTAGTTTCTGCTTTTTTGGGTGCGTTTATTAATTTTTTCCTAAATATATTTTTTATACCAAGATATTCTTCTTTTGGTGCTTGTGTAGGAACTATAACTGCAGAATTTTTTGTTATGTTTTATCAAACATTTTCAGTTAGACATGAATTAGATATAAAAAAATATTTTAAGATTGCTTTTATTTTCTTTATAAAAGCAATTATGATGTTTATATTTATTATGATAATTGGAAATTTTATTAATGATAAGATAATAAAAATTTTTATACAAGTTATAATAGGGATTATTTTTTATGTAATAATAAATTTAAGGTATATATTTAATATTATAGATTTTGATAAAATATTAAATAAATTAAGGAAGGAAGCTATTTAAAATGAGAAAATATTTTATTACAGGTATAGCTGGTTTTATAGGTTCTAATTTGGCAAAAAGATTATTAAAAGAAAATTCAGATATTTTAGTAATTGGGTTTGATAATGTTAATGATTATTATGATGTTAAGTTAAAGGAATATAGATTAAAAGAATTAGAACAATTTAAAAACTTTAAATTTATAAAAGGTAATTTAGCTGATAAAAAATTATTAGAAAATATTTTTAAAGAGTATTCTCCGAGTATAGTAGTTAATTTAGCAGCTCAAGCTGGTGTTCGCTATAGTATTACAAATCCAGATGCCTATATAGAATCAAATCTAATAGGTTTTTATAATGTTTTGGAATGTTGTAGAAATTATTCTGTAGAACATTTAGTTTATGCATCTAGTTCATCAGTATATGGTTCAAATAAAAAAGTGCCATATTCAACTGATGATAAAGTAGATAATCCAGTATCACTATATGCAGCAACAAAAAAATCCAATGAATTATTAGCTCATAGTTATTCAAAATTATATAACATACCATCAACAGGATTAAGATTTTTTACAGTATATGGCCCTGCAGGAAGACCAGATATGGCTTATTTTGGATTTACAAATAAGTTAATAAAGGGAGAAAAAATAAAAATATTTAATTATGGAAACTGTAAAAGAGATTTTACATACATAGATGATATCGTAGAAGGAATTATAAGAG
>CANRGN010000063.1 GCA_947630235.1 uncultured Clostridia bacterium | reverse complement strand
TAAATTTACTCCTTTTAAGTACTGTTATTTGTATATTTATTTATAATCGTTCTTTTGTAATAATTCAATAAATCATCAGAATTATGCTCTAAAGATAAATTGTATAAATTTAATAAAGACTCTCTACTTACTTTTGAAAGTAGAAAGCCAAAATTACTATTATACAATTCATATAAAACATAAATTATATCCTTTAACATTTGTATTTTTTCTTGCTTTATAGTTAATAACATTTCTTGATTATAATTAAGTTCTAATCTTTTAATAATTTTATAAAAATCATTTTGAATTTTAAAACTTTCATTTATTACTAAATTAAATAAATCATCTTCATCTATATTAATATTTATATTATTATCTTTGACTTTTTCATCAATACCCTCTTGATTTTTTTGTACATAGGGGTATTGATTTTTTTGATCATAGGGGTATTGATCTTTTTGTCTATAGGGAAAATCCATAATATAAATATATCTAGAAATTATTTCTTTATTTTCATTTCTATTTATTACTATTTTTATAAACCCTAACTTTTGTAAATTTGAAAGCCATCTGCTTACTGTCTCTATACTTACATTATACAAATCTGCAAAATATCTATTTTGAGCATAACAATATCCATTTTTATTTGAAAGAGCTGTTATTTCTCCATACATTAACTTCTCAGCTGGTTTTAATCTATTATTATACCTAACTGTAGCTGGTATAATTGAATAATAATTTATTTGATTTTCTTCATCAATCACTTTTACCACCTTAACTATAAAAATCTCTTAAAACTCAATCTAAAGCGTTTTAGCCATATAATATTGATATTATTCCAACAAAAAAAGAGATCTTACTATTTCTAGTAAAATCTCCATATTTTATTTTTATAAGAATTTTCTAAATTGGTTGCGGGGGGAGGACTCGAACCTCCGACCTTTGGGTTTAGTTATCTATAATTTTCATTATAGGCTGGACTATGTCTTTACCATAATAATGTTACCATTATTTTAGGTAGTGGATACTAAATCTGGTAATTAAGGAAACTTTATTCCTCCAGTAGTCTCTGCACCTTTCAAAAGTGTACTTTTGACTTGGCTCAAAGTTAACATGACATTTCTGTTTTAGCCTTCTTTGAATTCATCCACAGTTCATCTATTTATTTCTAAATAGAGCCACAAATTTTTATGAGCCCAACGAGCTGCCAACTGCTCCACCCCGCGATGTTTCTATTAAATATTGTGTTTTCTATGTCCCTTTAATGTCCCTTTATGATTTAAATTTTAATAAATTTTATTAATCTTTAATGACTTTAAAAGGATTTTTAAAAAACTAGTTAAAATGCCTTATTATCAATGTACTAAAAGAATATCAACGTTTACAGCAATTTGCCAAAAACTCATGAAACTCGTTTTATGAGCCCAACGAGCTGCCAACTGCTCCACCCCGCGGTATTCATAATACTTTGTTAGTATACATTATTTTTATATATTTGTCAAGAGCTTTTTGATTTTTTTAGATTTTTTCAGATTTCGTCAGATTTTTTTTAAAAATTTGTTTACTTTTTTTCCTTTTTATGTTATTATTGAGTTGTATAGATATATTTTTTAAGGAGGATTTTAAATTTATGAAAAGAAATTTATTAAAAATTACAACTTTATTATTAGTAATTTTAGCAATTACTTTTACAATGACTACACCAGTATTTGCTGGTACTGCTGGTACTGCTGGTACTGCTGGTACAGGTCGTTCATTAGCAGGAGACGAAGGATTTAATGTAACTTTTAACGTTTCTGATTCTACAAATGCTGGAAATGTTGTAGCAAACGTTGTTGGTAATCTTCTTTACATTGCTCAAGTTATTGGTATGGGTGTTGCAACTATTATGTTACTTGTTTTAGCAATTAAATATATTGCAGCATCTCCAAATGATAAAGCTGAAATTAAGAAACATATTGTTGTTTACGTAGTTGGAGCAGTTATATTATTCAGTGCTAGTGGATTATTAGCAATTATAAGAAGATTTGCTTTAGGTGTTAAAAAGACTGCAGAACAAGATCCAGTTGAAGCCCCAGCCGCAACAACAGATAGTGGTGAATAAAAAAATAATTATAAAAAATCCTCTTTTATAGAGGATTTTTTATTTTACTTTTATATAATCTTTTATTTGATTATATTTGTTATCCCCTATTCCACTTACTTTTTTTATATCTTCTATACTTTTATAATTTCCATTTTCACTTCTATAATCTATTATTTTTTGAGCAGTCGATTCTCCAATTCCTGATAAAGATGTTAATTCTGATTTTGAAGCTGTATTTATGTTTATCTTTTCAGTATTATTATTCATATCTTGTATAATTACTTCCTCATCATTTGCAATTATATTATTTCCATTATTTTCATCTTTTATACTAGGAATTTTTATTTTTTGTCCATCTGATAATTTATATGCTAAATTAACATTTTCTAAATTTGCATTTGCAGTTATACCACCAGCTTTTTCTATTGCATCTGTTATTCTACTATCTAAATCTAATTCATAAACACCTGGATTATTTACTTCTCCTGTTATATAAATTATTATTTTTTCAGTATTTTCTTCTATTTCATTTGTATCTGTCGAATTATCAATAATTGAATTATTTATATATAATTCCTCACTATAATCGTCTATATCATTTTCATTTTTATTTATAATATATATTATTCCAATAATTAAAAGTGTGTTAATAATTAAAACTATTCCTATAATAATTGTTTTATATAAATTATTTTTTTCAAGTAAATTTTTTACTATTTTCTCAAACATATAAACTCCTTTCTTAATTTATTATTTTTATAATACTTATTGTTTTTTTATTTAATTTGATATATATTTATTTAAAATAAAATTTTTAGGAGAAAAAAATGAAAAAATTAAAAATTATTTTTATTCTTATTATTTTTTTAGTCCAATTTTTTCCTTTTGTAGTTTATGCTGATGATAATTTAGAAATAGATTCTGATGCTTGTATTCTAATTGAACCTAACTCTGGAGTTGTGGTTTATGAAAAAAATTCAGATCAAAAATTGTATCCAGCTAGTACTACTAAAATTATGACTGCAATTTTAGTTATAGAAAATTGTAAACTTACTGATACTGTTACTGTAAGTGAAAATGCAATAAATTCTATTCCAAGTGGGTATGTTAAACGGAGGCATTTATGCAGGTGAAGAATTTACTGTATTAGATTTACTATACGAGCTTATGCTTAAATCTGCAAATGATGTAGCAGTTGTATTTGCAGAGCATGTATCTGGTTCTGTTGAAGAATTTGCTAATTTAATGAATAAAAAGGCAGAAGAAATAGGATGCAAAAATACACATTTTGTTAATCCAAACGGAATACATAATGAAAACCATTATACTACTGCTTCAGATTTAGCTTTAATTGCAGAGTATTGTATGAAAAATGAAACTTTTAGGAAAATTGTTTCAACAGAAAAATATTCACTTCCAAAAACTAATAAATATAATTTTACTGATAGAAGTTTTTCTAATACTAATCAACTAATTATTCCTTCTAGTAAATATTATTACGAATATGCTACTGGCATTAAAACTGGTTATACCAAAGAAGCAAAAAGTTGCTTAATTTCTAGTAGTACTAAAGATAATATAACTTTTATTTCAGTTGTATTAGGTGGAAGTTCAAATAAAAATGGAAATGATTATAGATTTGTTGATACTACTACTTTATTTAATTATGGTTTTGAAAATTATAAATATACTGAACTAAAAAAAGCTAATGAAATAATTACTAATATAGAAGTTGAAAATGCTACTAAAGAAACTAAATCTTTGAACTTGAAAATAAAAGATTCATTGGTGGTTTTTAATAATATAAATCTTGATATTGAAAATTTAAAACCAGAAATAAAATTGAATAATGAAATTTTAGCTCCTATTTCTGAAAACCAAGTTTTAGGAACTATAAGCTATGAAGTAGAAGGAAAAAAATATGAATCTGAACTACTTGCAAATAATTCTGTTGAAGAACAAAAATATTATATATTATTTATTGGTATTGGAATAGGAATTTTATTTTTAGGAATTTTTATTTTGACAGTTATTAAGATAAAAAATAAGAAGAAAAGTAAGAAAAAAACTAGGGTTAGAAAATATAAAAGATAAATATATTATAAAAGCTTGCAATACAAATTGCAAGCTTTTATAATTATTTTTTTATTCAGTAATAAAGTTTTATTTAAATATACTTAATAAAAGTTGTAAAATTTATTTTTGCGATTAACACTTTTTATAAGAATTGAACGCTACATATTAAACAAAATAAGAATATTACAAAAACATAAATATAGCTCAATTTTTTATTATTAATTTTTTCAAATAATTTTCCCAAAAAAACATTACTTAAAAATAAACATATAAGAATATATCTTGCATCATATGTGCATCTATATGGTAATTTTATATTATAACAAATATATGATATAAAACAACAAATAAAAGTAAATAGAATTAATTTCATATTTTTATTTTTTTCTTTAAAAGCATATTTTATAAAATATATAAACAAAAATATTAAAATTATTATATCAATACTACCTATAAAAATTCTCATATCATAATTATATACTAGAGATGTGTATAGAAAACCTATCCATACATTTTTTACTGAATCTTTGCCAAATAAAACGAAATTTTTTAAATCTAGCCCCCACATATTCCAAAATGATGCATCTCCTATATATAGCTCGTCCAATGGCATTGCAATACTATAAGTTTTTAGTACTATCAAACATCTTACTAAATATATTAAAGATAAAAACATTCCTATACTCGTAAATATTATTATTTTGGTAATTAACTGCATCATTTCTGAAAAATTTTTTCTTTTTTGAATAATTTTATTTAATATGCATATTCCTATAGGAAATGCCATTATTACATTATTAAATTTAGTCATATTTCCTAATCCAAAAGCTATGGAAAGTAATATTGTATTTTTATAGCTTGGATTCTTATTCCAATTTATCAAAATTAAAATTGTAAACAACTCAAATATAAATACTAAATAATCATTTGTTAGATATGTAGTCATTTTTAAAAATATTGGGAAAAAACTATATAAAAGAAATATTAACAGTTTCGATTTATCTTTTAATTCTAACTTATTTAATAATTTATAAATAATAACTAGAGATATAATAAAATAAATTAAACCTATGTATTGTAACCCTTCCACTTTTTGCATAGAATTTAAAGGAAATTTATCTAAAAATGAAAGAAATGTTGCTGTAATTATATAGTGTAGTGGTGGATGATATAATTGTCCATCAACATTATCACATAATTTATGATTTTTAAATAAATATAAAATATAATAAAAATGACCTTTTTTCTGTCTATCTTTATAATTATTTAAATCTAAAGCTTTATCATAATCTTCAACAGTAATTGGAGAGCCAATTTTTAAATCTATTTGATACTCATCTCTAACAGGAATTTTTTCTATAACTATTATTCTAAATAAAATCGATATAAAAATTATAGTAATTAATAAAATTTTATATAAATTAATTTTCATACTTATTCACCTGAATCACTCTCTACATTTGTTTTATCAACAATTTCGATTTTTAATAAACTATTTAATTCTTCCTCTGAAATATTATTTGGATTTGTAATTGAGAAAACTAATATCCAATTATCTTCTAGATTAGTCCAAATATATTTTTCTAGTAATTTTGAATTTGATGAATTATAATAATTAGTAATTGTTGCTGTTTTATATGTAATTTCATTTACTGTAAATTCTGTAACTTCGCTTACTTCACTTTCTTTATAGGAATATAATTCTTTATTGGTTTGTGCTTGTTTATTAAGCTTTGTATAATAATCTTCACTTAAAATATCTATATCTTTTTTTATTAAAATAACTGAATCACCTTTAGAAAATCTTTTTAGATTATCTGAACTATATTCTAATTTTAAACTTTGTGGATATTTGAATTTTATATTTTTATCTAAAGTATATGATAATTCATTATTTTTTAAAATTGAAAAAGATGATCCATCTATTGGCATACTATTTTTTTTAATTGAACTTGTAAAACTAGAAAGTACTATAAAACTAATAAAAACAACTAATAATACATAATAAGATGGACTTAAAATATAACTTTTACGATATTTTAAAAAGTAATTTTGTAATGATGATATTAACTTTTTATCCTTGTTTTTTTCTAAATATTTTTTACAATATTTATATAATAATGCTTTTTTATTATTATTTAACTTTATATTATCATTTAAATATTTAGATAGAGCTAATTGAAATACTTGTGAATCTAATAGTTCTTGAAATTCTTCACTTGATACTACTTTTTTTAATGTTTTTTTGTCTTTTCTAAAACCATAATCAATTTTTAACATCATATTTTTTATTTTTAAATCATTGCTTTCTTCTGCAATTATATTTTTGAAATCTTCAAAATCATTAGATTCTTCTGTTATTTTTTGATTGTTTTCTAAATCTTCATTAGAAGTTATACTTTTTGTATTTTCATCAAAAATTACGTTTTTTAAATTCTCATTAAAAGATGTATTTTTTGAATTATCATCAGAATTTACATTTTCTAAATTCTCATTAGAAATTGTATTTTTTGAATTATTATCAAAATTTACGTTTTCGAAATTCTCATTAGGAATTGTATTTTTTGAATTATCATCAAAATTTATAGTTTTTAAATCAATTACACCAAAATTTATATTATTATTTGGTAAATTAGATGTTTTATTTTTACTTTTAGCGTACTTTATTGCTTCTTTATATGCATTATGCAATTCTTGAAATTCTTCTGGATTTTCTTCTGGATTACATGACTTAACTAAATTAGAATAAGCATCTTTTATTACATTAATATCAGTTGTCGGAGTATCTAGATGTAAAATCATCCAAATCGTCTTCATCATCATCGTCCTCTTCTTTCATAAAATCCTCTAACATTTCTTGATTAAATGTTATACCTGCATTATTGGCATCTATAGATTCTAGGAAATTTTTATATTTTTCCATATATTTACGAATTTTAAAATCATCTTGTGAAGAAACTATATATTCGAATTGATTTATAGCTTCTCCTATAGTTTGCCTTAATGAGCCAATAGATTCTTCATATAATCTTTTTCCTAGCTCCATTATATATATATATTCTTCTTTTTCTCTAAAATCTTTTTTTATATTTTTAAGACTTTCCATCATTTTTTTCATTTCTTCTTCAGAATAGTTGGTATCACTACTTTGAATATATAAATGTTTAACTTCTCCTGTAGATAGTGCTTTAGCTTCAACTTCCAAAATTCCGTTTATGTCATAAGTAAATCTTACGCTAATTTTTTCTTTTCCTGCTGGTCCTGGTGGTACTTTTATTTTTAATTCACCAAGCTCTAAATTATCACTACAATAATAATTTTCTCCTTGTGTTATTCTTAAAACAATTTCTTTTTGATTATTTACAGATGTAACATATCCTTCTGTTCTACTTACTGGAAGAGTAGTATTTCTTTGGATTATAGGAGAAAAGATAGATTCATCTGTATTTGCTTTATTATAAATATTTACTCCCATAGAAAAAGGGCATACATCTGTCATAACAATATCAGAAAGTTCTCCATTTCTTTCTTTTATTCCTGCAACCATTCCTACCCCTAAGCCTACAAGCATATCTGGTTTAAAATTGTACAATAATTTTTTTCCTGTTATATAACTTAAATAGTCTTGAACCACCTTCATATTTGATGAGCCACCTACTAATAAAATATTATCAATTTCTGATAAAGATATATCAGAATCTCTTAATATTTTACTAATCAAGTTCTTTATTTTGAAAAATATATCAGAACTAATTTCTATAAAATGTTTTCTATTCATCTTGCCTAAAATTTCTTTATCATCTATAACTGTTTTTACCATTACTTCTTTTTCTATATTTAATAAAAATTTACTAGATTCAGCGGCTTTCATTATTTTTACTTTATTATCATTATTTAAATTATTCCATTCTAAATTGTTTTGTTTGCAAATATCTTTTGCTATTATTAAATCAAAATCATCTCCGCCTAAATGGTTATCCCCTACTATACTTACAACTTCTATTACATTTTCAAAAGCATCAACTATAGAAATATCTAAAGTTCCTCCTCCAAAATCAAATACTAGGAAGGTTTGCTTTTGAGCTGTATTTACATAATAATAGGATGCAGCTGCACTAGGTTCGTTAATTAACCTTTCTACCTTTATACCAGCAATTGCTCCAGCTTTCTTTGTAGCATTTCTTTGTTTGTTATTAAAATATGCTGGAACGCTTATAATTGCCTCTTCTACTTTTTCCCCTAAATATTTTTCTGCATCTTCTATTAAAGATTTTAATACAAACGCAGATAAATCTTCAGGCGTATATATTTTTCCAAATACATTATACTTTTTATCTGTACCCATAAATGTTTTAAAACTTGAAATTGTATGTTCAGGATCTGTAATCTTCTTTTCTTTTGCAATTTTTCCTACATATACATTTCCATCTTTATCAAAATTTACAACAGATGGAGTTAAGAATTCCCCAAAACTATTTGGGATTTGCTCTACTTTTCCATTTCTAAAAATGGATACTAAACTATTAGTTGTACCTAAATCAATTCCTACTATAGACATATTTATCTCCTTTTATATTCCTTTAGATATTATTTTTAGAATTATATTATTATTATATAGAAGTGCCCCTAATTTAGAAGCTTGAATCATTGAAAGTATTCCTGAACTTTCTATCATTGGTGAAAATACGGAAAATATAGCAAATGTAATATATATAATCAAAAAACCTTTGAAAAATCCTAAAGCCATTCCTCCAGATTTATCTATTTGTTTTATTATAGGTAAATTTGCTATAATATCTATTAGTATTTTAAAAAATGCCAAACCAATTCTAAATACTATTAACATAATTATTAAAGTTAATAAATTTACCATTATATGAGATAATCTAATAGAAACATATTCAAAAACTTTATCTGCAGATTTTTTTAATGCTTCTGATAGATATTTATTTATTATATTTACTAATTGCTCAGACATATTAGTTTTGTTAGGATCAATTAGACCTGTATCATCAAAATTCTGATTACTTAATATATCATATATTCCAGATGAAAAATATTCATCTATACCAGTTGTATTTATAATTACTGTTGCAACTGGCTTATATAAAACTAAAGTTATAAATACAGCAACAATAGTTGCTAAAAATCCATATAAAATTGTAGAAAGTCCTTTATAAAAGCCATGTATTGTTGGAACTAAAATTACTGCTAAAATCAAAACATCTATTATTATACCAGCCATTATTTTTCCTCCTATAATCCTATTATTTCTATTTTATCTTTATAAACTATTCCTGCTATTCCATCTGAAATTATTATATCTTTTATTTCTTTATTAGTAGTATATCTTTTTGATAACCAGCCAGATTTGTTTAAAATTTGAACAGAATTTACAAAATTTAATCCAATATTGCTATCTGATGTTTTTAAAGAATTTATTAAACTTAAATCTTGGAAATATAATTTTTCTGTTTTAGCAGGAAGATTTAATATTCTAACTCTATAATCTACAGAAAGTAATCCAGATGATTGCTTTTCAAAAATTACTACACAATTTTTAGCATTAATATCTACAAAAAGCATATCATCATTAAAATCTAATACTCTTTCATTTTCCGTTGGATTTATTCTTTGAATATAATTACTAAATTTACAATATACATTATCTCCTACTTGAAAATTTAAATCTGTTACTATTTCGCCAGATTCAGATTCATAATTATTTATTATTGCATTTTCAGGGTCATTTTTTACCAAATCTAATGATATTATTTTAACTCTAGATTTTATAATTGTACCTGAATAATCCACTTCGCCTATAGCTAAATATCTGTTATTATTTGAAATATCAGTACATAATGCATAAGTTGATGATAAAAATGTTAAAAATAATTCTACACCTTCGGAATTATATACTGATACTAAAGTTTTAACTGTTGTATCTGTAATGATTAAACTCACATAACCATTAGAGTTTATGTTTATTTTTGATATTGAACCTTCAACACTTTTTTGCCATAAAACTTCATTATTATATAGTACACAAAATTTTTTACCACCATTTTCAGCAATCAATAAATATTTTCCACTAGAGCTCATCATTGGTGAAGTTATATTTATATCGTTTGTTGAAAGAACATTTCCTCTTTTATCATAACTTTTTAATACACCTTTTGAAAGAACTACTATATACTCATCATAAGCATATATCATTGGCTTATCTTCAGAATTTATTTCAATAGAATTTAAATTATTTTCTGACACTTCTTTGTTAAAAAACTTATCTATATTAGACCTAAAACTTATATTTGTTATGTATAAAGCAGAGACAATTATTAAAATTATTATTATAATACTCAGTACTATTATTTTTATTATTGATTTTTTCTTTTTCACCCTTATCTCCCTAATAAAATCTTAATTATTAATATAACAATTAACCTTATTTTTTGCAATACATACTAAGAAATTTATTGACAAAAGTAATATCTGAGATTATAATTATATAAGTAATGCACCAGTAGCTTAGCTGGATAGAGCGTTCGGCTACGAAACGCACACCCATAATTTTATAAATATTGATATTTAGGGATTTCAAGAGATAGCGTGAAAAGTTTTCCCCTGAAATTCCCCTTAAATATAAATTTCATATCGAAAATATTTTAAATATTTTCACTATATGCACCAGTAGCTTAGCTGGATAGAGCACTCGGCTACGAACCGAGAGGTCGGGGATTCGAA
>CANRGN010000062.1 GCA_947630235.1 uncultured Clostridia bacterium | reverse complement strand
TTTAACAAATCCTAATTGTAATAATTTTTGAACATCTATTTTTAAATCTTTTAATATTACTTTATCTTCCACTATATTATTTCCTCGACAAATTACTAATTGTTATACAAACACTTTAACTTTTTTCTTAAAACTATTGATGTTCATATAGTTAGTTTATTTGTATAACTAATTATAGAGTATCTATCCAATTTTCTAAATCTTGCTCGTTTGTAACAAGTTTATCACTATAGCTTTGAAATACAATATCCATACCTTCTTCAACTTTTGAATTAGGACATAATGATTTTATCTCTTTAAAAGTTTTTCCAAGCCATCCTGCATTTGTCGCAAATGGTTTTATTATTTTGTCATTTAAATCGTTTCGTGTTAAAAATGTTCTTATTGCTGGAACAGGTCTGTACCACCATACTGGTGTTCCTAATATTATTTCATCGTATTGACTTAAATCTATATTAATATTTTGTATTTCAGGTAAATGATTACTTGATTCACTATTTTGTTCATCATTTACAACTGTATCATAATCTTCTGAATATGGAATCACTGTTTTTATTTCTAAAATATCACAATTTAATTTTGTCTTTATTTTTTCTGCTATCATTTTTGTATTATTAGTATATGTAAAATATACAACTATTTTTTTACTCATTTCTAATTCCTCCTCTATAATATTTTATAAAATAATATACAATGTTTCTAAAAACTATATTAAATTTCATATTGTTTTTATGAATACTATATGAATAACTTGTAAAATTAATATACATCTTTATAGTTTAATCTTAACAATAACTTACTCGTTTTAATTTAACCACATTGAAGTCTTTTATTTTCTTAATAAATCAATAAACATATCATATATTTTCTTTGTATATTTTCCCAAATAATCTTCACTAAAATCTTCTTTATCATTAGGTGTTATAAAATCTTTAAATTCTTCAAAAGCTAAGTTCACATTTTCTTTATTTACCTTATCCTTAAAAATCTGTATTGCAGTATTTATATAACCTCTAACAGCACAACCAGCCATTGCTTTATAGTAACTTTTTTCTGGAATTTCCGAAACTTTATATAACTGCATAGCCAATTCATCTGTTACTGGTCTTTGATTAGATAATTTATTTTATTTTCTTTATAGGATGTCTTACTACTGTTTTTAACTTACTAACATCACATTTTCTCGGATTACTTAAATATATTTCGTGATGGTATCTTGTATTAGTTATATCTAAATCATATCCATTTTCTTTCATATATTCGTGCATTAAATTAACTGTTGTTGGCTCATCATCATAACTGCCAATGTGCATACATTGAACACATATTCCTTCATCATAAGTTAAAAATTCAACTCTTGAAAAATCTTTTCCGCACGATTCCAAGTGGATATATCTAATTTTTTTCGATAATTCATTTATATCCTCCTGTCAATTGATTTTTTCGAGATTGTTAATGATAATCATAGAAAGACCAAGTACAAGTAATATAGCTCCCGTGACATATCCTACTATCTTACCATTTGCCTTGTTTGCAAACTTGGCACTAATAATTGAAAAAAGTGTTGCAATCACAACAGCTATTAAAAGGAAATCCCAACATTCAAGAATAATAGTTGGCTCAATAAGAATATGACAGACCGAAGCAATCAATGCCGTAAAAGTCATAATAAAAGTTGAAGTGCCAACTGCGGTTTTTCGATCATAACCAAGTATTGCGGTAAACACAATCAGCATCATCATGCCACCACCCGAACCGAAGAATCCAGTTCCAAAACCGATGGTCAATCCGAAAAACAAGGAAACTGCAATCTCCTTGAATGTCAATTTAACTTTGCCGTCCTTTTCGGGACGTTCCTTTGAGTCCGGTTTTACAAGAAAACGAATACCAATAGCGACACAAAGAAATAGTGAAAAACCTCCAAGTATTGATTGATGTGTAAAGTAAGCTACTATCGAACCAACAGTGCACATTCCGATGATACAGGTAGCAATCAGCCAGCCGTGCTTTAAATCGATTTTTTTATTTTTTGCGTAAACACCAGTCGTAACACCCGAGCCAAGTATATCGCTGGCAAGAGCAATTGCCGTTGCCATATAAGCACCATGTTCACCTCCGAAAGTCGGGCACAGCACAATTAAAAGAGGAACCATTGCCGTTGCCGCACTTAATCCCACCAAGCCAGTTCCTATGCCTGCAAGTGCCGCTGCAAGCATTACAACTATATATTCATATCCCATATTATCATCTCCTCGACAAATTGCTCGTATTTTTTTGTTAAAGTATATCAAAAAAGCAAGTGTTTGTAAATATATTCACTTGCTCATATACATGTAATTTATATAACTAATATTCCTAAATGTTCTAATAGAATTTTTATACCCAATAACACTAATATTAATCCACCTACAAATTCTGCTTTATTTTGATATTTATCTCCAAATTTATTACCAATTTTAACACCAAAAATTGAAAGTAAAAAAGTAATAATACCAATTATAGAAATTGATAAAAATAAATTTACTTCAAAAAATGCAAATGTAATTCCAATAGCTAAAGCATCAATACTTGTAGCTATTGCTAAACCAATCATTGTTTTAAAGTCAACTTTATCATTCTTCTTTGTATCTTCACTATCAAACGATTCCTTAATCATATTTCCACCAATTAAAGATAATAATACAAGTGCCACCCAATGATCAATATTAGTTACAAAACTATCAAATGTACTTCCTAAAAAATAACCAACAACTGGCATAAATGCTTGAAATATACCAAAATACAATGAAATAACTATTGCATTTTTCCAATTCATTTCTTTCATTGAAAGACCTTTACATATTGATACAGCAAAAGCATCCATTGCTAAACCTAATCCAATAAGCACTATTTCAATAATTCCCATAATAACCTCTTTTCCTGCAAACAAAAAAACGAGATTTTGTCTGCAATTTTATTTTGCAAACAAGTCTCGTTATTTAAAATAAAGCCAGATTTATATATCAGTATGTTGACTTTATTACATATTTAATGCTAACTACTCCCTTATTTTTAATAATTATATAATATTATATTCAATTTTACAATATATTTAACCAATTTTTGTTTAACAATAGCCAAAGGGAATTAGTTTTGGCTAGAATTATCAATTTTCATATATTCCTCCATATTATTTTCATTAAAATATTACTATAATCATTAAATAAATTTAATTTTCCTATCTCCATCATTATTTTTTCTATTTTATTGCTATCATAAGCTCATATGGCTGTACTGTCATACTCTCGCTTCCAATCTTTCAAAAAGTATTATAGTATATTTTTATTTTTGTGTATTATTTTTTCCAAAAATTTTTTCAAAAAAAGATGAGCATACAACTCATCTTTAAATTTATTTATCACATTAATTATCAAAATATTCTATTTGCTCTCCACCTATTATTTCTCCTGTTGTAATATCAAAAAAATATTTTTTATCAAATTGAGTTTTTACAGTTTCTAAATCTGAATTTCTAGGTTTAAAATCTTTGTACATGTTTAATTCTTACTACCCAATTATCTACTTTGTATTCTCTAGAATTAGTATTAGTACTATTTCCTTATTGTTCTCAAACCCCAAGCTCCACCAATAATTTCTCCAGTAGTAGCATCAATATAATAATCTCTGCCCAAAAATTCTTTACAATTTATTGCTTTTGCTTCATCATAATCATAATTTATTTTTACATTCCATACTATCCTTAATTTATTTTCATTTGAATATCCTTTATAAACATTACTTTTACCATCTATTATTTCTTCTTTTATTTCATCTTCTTTTCCAGCAGTTTTTTCTTGAATATATACAAATGAGTTTAGTCGTTCTATACAAAGCTCACTATCACATGAAGTTATATCTAATATCGATATTTTTCGGTCAATTTCTTTAGCAATTTTTATAGCTTCTTCTTTGTTAATTAACACTTCATTATTTTGAAATTCAAAACCATTATCTAATGTAATAATTTTTTCTATTTGCATATTACCATTTATAATATTGAAACTTATATTAACACAATTATATTTATTTTTTAAACCATTCAAATTTTGATTATACATAGCCAACCAAATATTTGCTTTTTGCTGATTTTTAAAAGAAGATGTGTTTGATATATTGTTCAAAATATATTGATCATCTAAACCAATTTTATTAATAATTCCATTTGCTAATTTGGTAGCTTCATCTTTTGAGATATCATCATTTTTTATATTATTATATTCAAATGTATAATTTTGAAAATATTGAAACCCTCCATTAGCATTAAGAATCATTTTATACTTTTCATTTTCAAATTCAAAATAATTTGAAAATAATTCTGAATTAACTTTTATATTTTCCTCAGAAATATCTTGATTAATTCCTAAATTTGAAAAAATATTTGAAAAAATGTTAATGGCCTTATCAATTGATATAATTTTACTTTTTTCTAGATTTTTTTGATTAGTTTCTTCATAATTTTCCTTTTCAGCTATTATGCTTTCATTAAGATTATTATATTCAAAAGGTTCTTTCCAAACCTTTTCATATACAGTATAACCAGCAAATACCGTTCCAGTTCCTAAAATGATACTCATAATAGAAGTTATTATTGCTTTTATTATTTTTTTACGCCTATATTGCTTTATTTTTTCTTTTTTATTCAAACCATTTAATATAGTACTACAAAAAGAATTGGGAAGTATAATATCGCTCATAAGATCTTCCATTATAAATTTATCTATATTATCCATTATTATTCCTCCTTTGATAATCTTCTTTAATTTTTTGTTTGGCTCTTCTTAATTGACTTTTTATAGTATTCTCACTTATATTTAAAATTTCAGCAATTTCTTTTGTAGTGTATTGTTCTAAATAATACAAAACAATAGTAACTCTTTCCTTATAATTCAGCAATTTCATAAAAGCACCAACTTCTAACTTATTATCTAAATTGTCTGTTAAATTGTATCCGCAATACTATACAATTTTCTAATTCTAAATTTTCAAAAGATACATTATATTTTTTTCTTTTTGAATAAATTTTGTTACATTTATTAATCAAAATTTTTATAATCCAATTTTTAAAATATTTTGGTTCTTTTAATTTTTTAATTGAATGAAAAGCCTCAATCATTGTTTCTTGCACAGCATCCTCAATATCTTCAATTCGTGATAATCTTGTTCTTGCAATTTTATATAAATCTAATCTTAGGTTATATATTAATTTTGTAAAAGCTTCTTCATCACCATCTCTTGCTTTTTTTATTAGTTCATTCATAAATTCCTCCTATAACTAAAATCATAATGTTGTAAATTAAATTATCTATATATTTAGAGTCAAAAAAATATATATTAGTTGCATTTTTTTGATTTTTCCTCCATAACTAAAAAAATACTTAGAAAATATTTAAATATCTTTCTATAAAATAGAGTCTTATTTCTTATTTTTTTGGTTCAAATCATTTAAATTTTTCAAATTAGTACTATAAAAAAGATAAAGATAGCATTTGCTATCTTTTGCAATAAATTGTTATTTAATTATATTTTTCAAAAATTTATAATCAATTAAAAACATTCAAATAAAGTTTTTAAAACTTCTTAGTATATTTCTTCAGTTTCTGTTTCAGTTAAAAGATTTTGTTCTAGTACATAATCTATTTGTTTTTAAAAAAACTATTCAATTATATTTTTCAAATCATCATAATTGATTTATAAAACTTTGCATAAATCAATAAGTTCAAAATAAGTCAGACTGTGGATTTCATTTACTTGTATGTGTATCGTAACTACACATACTTTTTTTTGCTCAAAAATAAAAAGCAGGAAAGTCTCGTATTTTTTTAAAATTCAATAATTATCATCCTAATAATATACTAAAAAATAAATTATAATATTTCCATATCTATAATTTATTTTTTAAATATATTCTTCTAAATACTGCTTATAAAATTACACTTCCTTTTTTAATTCAATAATCACCTCTTTACCATTTGATTTAAATAAATGCACCTTTAAATTATCCGTAGCATTATAACTTGTTAAATCGAATGTATTTTGATATTTTAACGTTCCATCTTCCGTTGGATATACAACACCTTCTCCATCTGATTTATTAGCTGGATAGAATTTCTTTGCATCTGATGTTTCAACATATACTTTATCACTCCATACTAAATCATTACAATTACTTAAATAAATTTTAAATGCAGTATTTGAAAGTGTAGCTCTATCTAATTTATAATTTTCATCACTACTAGAAACCAAATTATAATTAATTATATTTGATTTTGACATTTTAGTTGGTACATCTATTTCATAACTCCATTCTCCTTTATAAATAGTATATTTTTCTTTATCATTTACAAAATATCTTCTTCTAATTTTATTAAATGTTACATTTAATTTTTTTGATTTTGGAAAACCTTTTGAGAATCCTGTAGCTGTTAAATAATACTTTAATTCATTATCACTTATTTTTTCTGCTACTCTGCTATATGAACCATCATAATAATCGTATTTCTTTTTTGCCTCTTTTTCAGTGTAATTCAATTCTTGTACTTCTTCAGCTTCTAATTCTCTTGTTGCAAATACCTTTTCTCCTTTTTCATTTACTACTTTTAAATCCATTATATCATATTTAGAATTTTCACTCATTTCAATTTTCTGATCAAATTTCAAATTGATTGTTAAATCGAAATTATTATCATCGATTAAAAACGATTCTATATTTGCACTTATATTGTTAGAAGTTTTATATTCTGTATCAACTTCACTCACATAGTTATTTTCTACTGCTGTTTGAACTCCTACACTACTGTTGGCCCCAAATTTATTTATTAAATTAGTTGTAGCAAATGCAATCCCCGTTGTAGAAAGCAATATACAAGCTGCTATTCCTATACTTTTTCCTATACTTTTCTTATTATTTTTCAAAGTCCCATCCTCCTCAATACTATTAGATATAGCTATTTTCATTTTTACTTTTTCATAAATCTTATTGTTATTCATATTATCTAACCTCTTTCTTTATTTTATTTCTAATTCTATACAGTCTTTGCTTTATACTAAATTCAGAAATCTTTTGTTCTTTAGCTATATCTTTAATTGATTTAGAAGAATAATAAAAGTCAATAAATATTTTTCTATCTATTTCTTTTATCGTTTTTAGCTTTTTCTCAATTTTATTAATTTCTTCTATATTATCATTTAGAAATTCAATATTATCATAACTATATAAACTATTGTCATAATCAGAAATATCAAAACAGATTTGTTTCTTTCTTAAATATTCTTTAACTATATTTCTTGTAATTCCTGCTATATATGAACTTAATTTTTTATTGTAATCTAATTTATCCTTATTTTTCCATAGTATAAAAAACACTTCAGAAACTATTTCTTCTTTATCTTCATCATTCAAATTTATTTTTGCCATATTATTTATAATGGTATTAATATAATTCGAATAATCTTTTATTATATTTTCTAAATCTAATTCATTATTACTTTTATAATTATTTATAATTTTGCTATCATTCAATTTTGATCTAAACTCCTTTTTATTTTTAAGATATCTTACATTTATATATTGATATAATTTTATAAAAAGTAACACTTTTTTGCAAAAAAAAACAAAGATTAGATTTAAAATCTAACCTTTGTTTTTATAAAATATGCTAATTTTTTTTATAGACAAGGGGACGGAGTTTTTGTCTATAAATATATTGAATTAACTAAAATGAATCCAAGTTATTTTTTTACAAGCCTTCGGTTTCAGTCGAAGGCTGTTTTACTTAATTCTTTTTGCAACCTCTTCATCTTGAATATTAATAAAAACTGCAACTCCTTTGGTATCAATGCAAATACAAGCTGAATACCCACTATATTCACCAGAAGCAAATGCGGTAGTGTGCATCTGTGTCAGTAAAAAATCCCAATTATATTCTTTGATTTTCTCTATAATATTTTCATATAATTCATCGAAATTTGATTCAGAATATTTTTCTAAGATTACAGTTGGTTTGCCGTATCTCTGTACACATATACCTTCGTTTTTGATCCGTAGTATATCGTACGTTTCACTTGGTATATTACTGTCTAAAGTTTTAATTGTCTCGAACAATTCATCTAAAGAAACTCTTTTCATTATAATGTTCCTCCTAAATATAGGTATGACTTTGCTAGAATGCTGAACTCATTCCAGCTCTTATAAATATATGTACTCTTGTGCTGAAACTCGGACTATCCAATCCCACAAGTGAACCACCAGCATATTGGCTGGATAAAATAATTAACACCACTATTATACAATATTTTTATGTAAATTGCAAACTGAACAATTATATACAAAACAAAGCTCTCTTTATAAGGAGAGCTTTGTTTTAAATACAGTCATTCTGCAGTTACGGATATAGACCAAGCGTCTTCATCGTAAATAACGGCGTTTGGATTATATTCTGCATGGTAGCCTTCTTCGTTGTTAATTACTTCGCATATAATTGGAAAGATTTCATCTCTAGCAAAAATGCATTGTTCATATTTATCACCACCGCCAGCATCAATACTGTTAGTATTATCGTACTGCCATACAGTGATTGACCCGAAATATCCTGTCTTAGTGTCATTGTCGAGTAGCTCCAAAATCCACTGAAAAACCTTTTTTGATTCTTCCATGAGTTCTGCTTGTCTTCCAATTTGCCTCTGCTGTATTGCTTCCTGCAGTCTTTTTCGAACTTCCTTTGGATCTAACATACTATCTACCTCCTAAATTTAGGTTGTGCAAGTTCGGTTGACCATTCCTAACTCGCTGGGCTTTGCTAGTGCTTATATAGATAAAGGAAAAACCTTATATCTTACAATAACTCCTACTATATCCACGGCTTGTTCTATTGCTAGACAATCCGATAATTAAAATTATATATCTATATTATCATAATTTCAAGTAAAAGTCCGATATTCATAACGTTTACAACCTTTTTATTGTTATAGGTTACCCTCTATGTAGACAAAGGGACGGAGGTTTTGACTATATTTGATATAGGTTATTCTTTAGCTGATTATACAGATGTTGACGGAATAGAATTTAAAATAAATAATCCTGAAGATTTTCCATTATCAGATTCTGAATGGCAATTTGAAATAGATGTACCAGAAAAATTTTATAACAAGAATTATAAAGAGTTAATGCTAAAAAAAATATAGAAAATTTCAAAGTAGTTAATGCAATATTATCAGAAACTAATTTAGCTTTAATTATAGATACAAAATTTTCTTTACAAGATATCATATCTGGTATAAGTATATCTGATGAAATAGGAAATAATTATAATATATATAAAACAGTAGATGGAGAAAAATATAAACTAATATTTAATATTAATAATGCTTTAAATAAAGAATTATATTTAAATTTATACTTTCCATCTTTATAATAATATGAAAAAGTTACATAATAATAATGGTTATTATATAAAAAATTTAAACCAGTATATTATATTTTTAATATAATATACTGGTTTTTCAAAATTAACTAATAATTTAAAAATTTTATTAAAGTACTATTAAATTCATCTTTAACATCATAAAATGCTCCATGACCAGCATTTTCAAAAGGAAATAAAATTGAAGATTTAATACTATTATGCATTATTTCTGCCATAGGAAAAGGACATATTTTATCTTCTTTACCATGAAAAATGGCTGTTGGAACATTAATACATTTTAAAGAGTCATATACATCTTCATCTCTAAGCGTAATTAGAGAACTCATTTCTCCTATCCCAGAAGCACTATTACTTAAATTTTGAAACCAATTTTTAAATGCACTAGAAACTTTTTTGTTAAAAAATATGTTTCCAAAATTTTCATTTAAAGCTGGCCTGTCATTATATCCTAATTTTATTAAATCATTGGTAGATTCTTTTGTTTGACCATATGGATTATTTATTGTCTTTGAATATGAAGGAACAGCTGAATCTAATAAACATAATTTTCTAACACCATATCCATTATATAATTGCATATATTTAGTAGCAATTGCTCCTCCCATCGAAAAACCTAGTAAATCAAAATTTGATAAATTTAAGGCATATATTACATAATACAAATCAGTTGCAAATTGACTATAGTTATATCCATCACTTGTTACATCAGAATTTCCAAACCCTCTTATATCAATACTTATAACTCTATATCCATTTTTAATTAAATCCGGTAACTGATATTCAAACATTTTATGAGATAGAGGCCAACCATGAATTAAAACAATTGTCTTATGTAAATTTGGATTTAGTTCATAAACTGCTATATTGGCATTATCATTCGATGTAATAAAAAACATAAAATTTCCTTCTTTCATAAATATAATATATAATATGAAAATTAGTATAAATAGTGATAAAAAAAACGATACTAACCAAAGGGACGTAAGTTTTGGCTAGCAAAAAAAATACGTTCCCTTGTATACTATCTTTGATATTCACTTTCTAGTTCGATTATTTGTTTTTTTATATTGTTTAGAAATATTATTTTTTTATTAACTTTATCTGGATGATGTCCCATAGCATCTGCAACCTCTTTTTTACCATTTCTAAATTATCTACATCTATTACTGTATCATGAGTTCGTACTAAATAACATACTCTTTTAATAAATTCTTTATCATATTTTAATCTTGTTAATATTTTTTGTGTCATTTCATAGGAAACCTCTGCATGTCCATAAAAATGTCTGACTTCAGCATCTTGATATGAAAAGGGCTTACCTATATCATGTAATAAAGCTGCCATTTTTATTTCTAAATCCTTTGTATTTAAATTATTTAATACTGCTAAAGTATGTTGCCAAACATCTAAATGGTGATGAGGATGTCTATGTTCAAATCCCATCATATAATTAATTTCTGGTATTATCTCTAATAAAGTATTAATATTCTCATTAATTGATTCTAAAATTTCTTCGGAATTAAGAATTTCTTCTATTTTTTGTTTAGGTGATTTATAATTATATTCTTCCATTTTTATATTTCTCCTAATCTAGATTAAAAATTACTATCTAAAGGAACTGGGTTTTTGTCTAGTTTTTAGAATAATTTTAATCTAATTTCTTATTTTTTCCAAATTTTTATTAGTTACTTTTGCTATTTTTCTGGTAGCATTGGTATATCTTGTCTACTATTTAATCTAATAATTTATATCTACTATTTAATTTCTTCTTGTTCTTTATCATTAATGTTCTTTTCAACACTTAAATCATTTTTATTATTCTTTGGTACAACTATCATTCTGATTTCTTCCATCGTATCACTAATATAAAGTCCTCTTTGCAACTTATTATTTCTATCCATTTGTAATCTAAAAACATTATTTGCTCCGTCAAAATCATCATTTCTTACACAACTTATAAAATCTTTGATTTTTTGCTTTTTACTTTTTTCATCAAATTTATTAAAATGAGCTGAATATATCTGAGCTAGCATATATCTTGAATCTATCACA
>CANRGN010000061.1 GCA_947630235.1 uncultured Clostridia bacterium | reverse complement strand
ATCATCAAAATCAACTGAATTATTCTTTTTAATTCTTAATTGATATTCTTTATATATTTCATAAGCAATCTTTTCAACATCAGTATTAAAAAACTTTTCAATCTCTATTTCACTTAACATTTCATTTTTAATAAAACTAATTCGATTACGAATATAAGAAGGAGATATTTCTTTACTATCATATCCTTTATCTTTAAGAATCTTTTTAATTAAACTTAAAACATCATCACTATCTAATATCGTAAAATTACGATCCATCCCTAATTTTAAAGCATTTTCTCTAATAACTCTTAAACCAAAAGAATGAAATGTTCCAACTAAAGCATTATTACCAGGTACTAATAACTCTAAACGTTCTTTCATTTCTTTAGCAGCTTTATTAGTAAAAGTTATAGCAAGTATTTGATAATCAGGTATACCATTTAATATTAAATTAGCAATCCGAGTTGTTAAAACTTTAGTTTTACCAGAACCAGCCCCTGCAATAACTAAACAAGGACCATCTTCATGCATTACAGCTTCTTTTTGTCTTTCATTTAATTCTTCATAATTTATCATGTTAACACAACCTTCTCTTCTAATTATATCATGAGATTAAAAAATTTTATGAAAATATTTACGACCTAAAGATATTATTAATAATTAAAAATGGTAAATTATTTAAAAATATTAAATAATTTACCATTTTTTCCATTTTCTTCTTCAGTAAAAAAACCTAACTTTTGTAACAAATATTCCAATTCAACAAAATTATCTAATTTATCATCTAAATAAGGAATATTATAATAAACATTACTATTTGATTCATTTTCAAAATCTTCAACATCAGTATTATCTAAAACACTTCTATTTAATATAATTTTTTTACCTTTTAATTTTTCAAATATCTTCGGATCTTTTCTAATTAACTTATTTAATTTAATTAATCCAGGCTCAATTAAATACAAAACATCTGAACAATAATCATCCATACTTTCATCATTTAAATCAATTAAAATAACATCTTTATCATAATTATTAGATATAAACTTTTGAAGTTCAAAATGATTAGTATTTTTTAGTGATTGATCATTCAAATATACAAAATCACTATTATCTACTTCAACCGCTACAACATCATATTTTTTTTCAAGTTGCTTTTTTAATAAATATGTTAATGTTGTACTTCCAGCATGTTCAGTAACATTTTTTATTCCAATAATTCTAATACTATTAGATTTATTTTCTGTTTCTTTATTATTTTTATTTCTTTTTTCTTTTTTATCAGATTGTTGTTCTACTTCTTCTTCATCACTATCATCCATTACCATATTTAATTGATGATACTGCGCAACATCTTTATAACTATTAGGATTTTCTATTAAAAATTTTACCGCATCTACATTACGTGTAAAATTATAAATTCCCATAGAAACTAATGCAGATAAATATTTTGGATTATTTACAACTTTTGAATCATCTAACAATATAACTACTTTACTCATATCCATATTAACAGATAACTCTTGCATAGTTGTAATATTTTCATAATTTTCAATTGCTGTTATATCTAAAATCATTTTATTATAAAAGAAATTATTAAATTGAGCTAATAAATCGCTAGGAGTAAAAACTCCAGATACACTTTTTATAATATCTACATCTATGTTATTTAATAAAGATTCATATCTATTTACAACTTTAACATTCACTCATATCACTCCTTATTGAATCTTATAATCCAATCTATCAGCCGGATTATTTATATCCATTGTTTCGCCTACAACATCAAAAGTTATTAATTCACCAATAACCGGCAAATTAAATTTATAAAAAAATTTAACAATATATTTTGAACGATTTGGTAAACTACTGATTCCTAAAGAATGTTTTTTACTTACACAATAATAATATTTTTCTCTTGGATTATTAACTTTTTCTAAAACAGCTGAAGATAAATTTTTTACACCATAATCTCCAACTTCACAATAATGTGTTGTATTATAATTATTATAAATTAAATAATTATTAATCAATTGTACAGCACTTTTATCGCCTTCTTTTAAGCCTTCATACTTTTCAATAAATGACAAGGCTTCATTTTTAATTTTAAAAACCTTATTATAACTTAAAGTTAATGACAAAAATGATACAAATATTAACATAAATGTTATAACTAAGCCAATTAACCAAACATTACCAGTTGCAACTCTCATAATTTATCACCCATTTCTTACATATATTGTTTTAGTATCCCCTTTAATTTTAAAATTAAATAGATCATGAAATATCGGTAAATCTAATTGATAAAAAACAATAACACGATAGTAGGAAACAGATGGTAATTCACCATTGCTATCATTTACAGAAACTTTAGCAATACAAAAAGCCGCATCTCTAGTTGTAGTTCTTCCTCTATAGTCAAAACCGTAATAATTAAGACCATCATTATCACTAGCTGTTTTACAATCACCTCTAGTCCGATATGCACTTTCAATTAGATAATCAGCAATTTCACATAAAGCTCCACCAGTTCCATTACACTGAGAACTTAAATCTATTCCATTATAGCTTTGAATTGTCTGAATTATTCTATCTTTAACATTAAATGCTTTGGACTGATTAATAGTAAGACACATAAATCCAGAAAATAGTAAAACAAAAACTATAACAATTTGAAATAACCATGTACCACCTATGGCCTCTCTCATTATATTACCCCTTTTCTATTAACCTTTCCAAACGCATTTAAAACTTTGATTTTTATTGCCAGGCATATGACAATTTACTTCTTTACAATTATTTGTTGGACATTTATCACAAACTGCTTTAGAGCAATTAGTAGTTGAATTAATGTTACCTCTAATTAATGGCCAAATAGTAAAATAGAAAAAGGCAGCCATAGCCCCAATTGCCACAATAACTGCTACTGACATATTTAATTCTCCAGTTGCCTCTTTCATCATTTACCTCCTTATATTTACTAATTTATAAACATTGGTACATCTTAGTTAAAATATTACTATACATTAATTATTTTTTTTGAGTACAAGTTATTGTTTTTAGTTGTTTGCCATCATGATAATCACATGAATATTGACCATTATTACCAATTTCTCCACAACTAATATATCCAGCTTGACCACTCTGGCCTTGAGTCAAACCAGGTGCAGCATTCGAACATGCTGTAGCAGACATTAGAGAATTTTGAATTGATGGCCAAATAAATGCATAAAAGAATGCTGCTACAGCTGCTATCGCAACAACTGTAATAACTGTAACATTTAACTCACCTGTCGCTTCTTTCATATTTTATTTACCTCCTTACTATTCAATAGTATAACTTTTTTATGAAAAATTATCAACAATATTTATTTATTATTATCCCTTTTTTTACAATAACATGTAAATAACTATATATAAAAATTAATTTACAATAAACTTATCTAAATTCTTTTCTTAACCTTAAACAGAATTTAAATTTATCTACATATTCATCATCATTAATAATGCAAAAATTAATAAAACCATTACTCCTAATCCTGTTGCAATTAACATTTGCATTGTTTTCTTTTCCATTTTTTCTAGACGTTCCTTATATTTTAATTCTCTAGCTTTTTGTTGCAAATTAGAAATCGTTTTAGAAAATGTCAATAGTTGTTCTTGCTTATGCTCTTGTCTTCCTAATGATAAACGGTACAATAATCTCATCATTCTCATTGAATCTCTAACTGGATAAGTTTTAGCAAACGTCATATATGGATTTATTGAACTATCTCCAGCATTTACTTCATCAATTAATTGCTGTAAACCTTCTTTAAATATTCCCGGAGCATCACTGATAGACTTACCTAATGCTACAGGAATTGTATAATGTTGAATTAAGATCTCTAAGCTTTTTAAATAATGTGGTAACATTGCATCTATATCATGCAAATGCCTCTTATAATAACTTTTAATATTCACATAATCAAGTTTAAAAACTAAAAATCCAGCTAATACAGAAAATAATATAGTTATATAAGTTAAATTAGAAATAAAGAAACAAAGCATAATAACAATAATAATTAATCCATTCTTTATTCTTTTATTAAATAGAAAATCGGCATTAGCTGCATCTCCATATCTAGCTTTAACATAAAAATCCCAATCATTTTCTTTTAATTTTTGAAAATATGTTTCATTATCTGATACAAATCTACTTACACTTATTCTTCCAGTATAATTAAGAACAAATAATATTATTAATGCTAAGGCAATAATTTCAAAATACATTATTCCACCCCCACATCTTCATAATAGAATCTTTCACCTTTATATAGAAAGAAACAATTTATCCATATTATACAATGCAGTATTAATTGAACATACCACATATCTAGTAATTTAATGTAAGAATCTGTCCCCAACAAAAATTGCATAGCCATTACTAATAAAAATAATGCTAAACCAAAAGTAATAAATCTTTTATGAAAATCTGATCTATCAATTTGATCTCGATATACACCTTCAACTAACGCATCTATATCCATAGACATATTTTCTAATGCTTCACCTGAATCTTTAGCACCTTCTTTAGTAATTTGTAAAAATAGTTGATGCATATTTTTAACCATATAATATGGATATTTTTGATTAAAAAATTCTATTGATTCATCTATAGTACCATTTTGATAAGACATATCAATCATTGTTTTTAAATCGGATAATACAGGATCTTCAATAATTCCAGAATCACGAACACCTTCTAAAGATTTAACAAAACTTTGGGTAGTATTAAACTCCATAATAACATTTGTTGTATATGTTTGAATTTGTTCAAATATATATTCTGAATAAGCTTTTTGACATCTCAAATAAGCTAAAAATGGAATAAATAATACAGCTATAGAAGCATATATTATCGCAACTATTAAATTATAAAAATATAAATAAGAAATACCACCTGCAACACCTGCAAATAAAACTACTTGAGTCGCATATTGTCTAGGAGTATATTCTTGCCCTAATTCTTTTACTTTTTCTCTTACTTGCTTAAAACTATAAGTAGCATATTTATCATAAATATTACTAACACCCTTGGCAAAAAAATTATAAACATTTTCACCATTATTCAAATAATATGAAGCTGCAAAGAGTCCAATTGCAATCAATAGTACAAGTTCAATCATATTCTCCCTTCTTTCTACAACGTTTCCACTGGTTCTGATTTCAAATTCATTGAACTATTATTTAAAACATTATTTGTATTTGTATTCGTATTCACATTCACATTAACATTTGCATTAACTGTTGGATTAGTTTTTGTGTTATTAACAATATTTGATGAGTCAAATATATCTTCTGGTAAAGTAACACCCGATATACTTAAATATTCTCTTAAATGAGTTGTAGGATTATTCATTGTTAATTCACCAGTTAATGTTTTTTGAAATATAGTATTAACTTGAGGTTTATTTTGATCATCTACATAAAATTCACATATTTCCATAATTTCCCTTTGAAATCTTCCCAATTCTTTACTCATATATCCTTTTACATAAATTCCTATTTGAACATATCGATGTATAGTTGCTAAAAATTGTTCTACATCAACATTACTTTCAATTAAGGCAAACATACGCATTGGAATTAAACTTGCCTTATCCGAGTGAATTGTTGATAAAATATGATGTCCAGAAGATATTGAGTTACGAACAGCCATAACTGCTTCTGCACTACGAACCTCGGAAAGTAATATCCAAATTGGATTTTGTCGCATACATGTTACTAATACTTCACTATAACTAGCAATATTATTAGTCTTCATTGCAATTATATCACGATGTGGAAAAATTTTATCTAAATGAAGTTCCAAAGTATCTTCAATAGTAATAATTTTTTCATTTTCTTTAGTATGAGAAGCTAAATATTTTACTAATTCAGTTTTACCTGAACCAGTCTCCCCACTAACTATTATATTAGCATGCCCTTCAACACATTTAAGCAAAAAATCAAGTAGGCTAGCAGAAACATATTGCTCATTAATTAGTTTTTCTCGATTTAAACGAATTTTAGCTGGCGTCTTTCTTATTTGACATGCTATACCATTAGTTGCTATAGAATCATGAACAAAGTTTAAACGAAGCTCTGCACTTTCTGCATCCAAAAACGGATGAGCCATATTAAAGGTTTTTCCCATGACATTTGCACATTGAAAAGCTAATTTTTCTAACAAAGCATTATTTATTTCTGGTCTTTCTACTTGATATACACCTTTATCTAAAGATTTTAGCCACACTTGTCCATTATTGCATATTGAAATATCTGTAATATTTTCCTCTCTTAAAAACTCTTCAATAGGACCAAAATCCAATTGGGAAAATATAGCATCATTCATTTTTACACCCCAATTCTTTAATTATTTATTCTTTTAACTTCCTTCTTCATCCTCATCTTCTTCATCTTCATCAACATTATTATTGTTATTACCACTACTACTTCCAGAAGAGATATTTTCATCAGGAATAATTTCTGTTTTAGATAATATAAATTCTTTTACATACTCACTTGCAACTTCTGTTTCTCCAGGATTTGCTGTATAGTTTTTATTTCTTGGAACAGGAATTATTTCAATATTATACCCAGATAAAGCACGAGCTTTACTTAATAATGAATATAACTCATCAGGAACAGCAAATAATAATACACTAGGAGTTCTACTTTCCGCAGATGTTTCAAATACTGATTTACCTTGTGAATCACGTACATCTAATACTTTAATACTACTAATCAAATTAGTATAAATTAAACGATTATAATCATTTGTTCCTTTAAACCACAAATCAATATAGTTTCCAGGATAAATTGAATTACCATAAGTTGTATTTAAATCAACAGGTAGTTCAAATAAAGTATAACCATCTGGACTATCTGCAAGTACACTATCAGGTTGGTTTTCCGGTGAAACAACAGTTTCAGTATAGAAAAAACTATTTTGTGGAATGGTTGTACCATACATAACTTCTTTTCCAATTAATTGATTAGCATTTCTTATCATATTATTACTTTTACTTAATACCGAACTCGATACTTCCATATACCCAATATCATCTGATGTAATAACATGTCTTGATGGTAACGCTACTTTTGCATATGGAATTGTTGTTGGATTAGTAGCACTACTAACACGCCACGTATATCCAATATACAAAACTAAAATACCAGCAACAACACAAATAATTGTTACAGTATTTTTATTACTTAAAAATTTTTTTACATTAATAACTAGATTTCCCATTTTTATCCTCCTTAATCTTTCCTAATTTTCTGGATTTAATTCTAATATTGCATCGATTCTATTTACAATATCAAATGATTCAGAACTAGAACTTATTTTATATGTATTACTTTTAGATGTAACTTCCACACTAGCCTTCGGCGGTGATTCATAAACATTATAGAAATTAACCGTACTAGTACCATTTGGAATACCTTCAGATAATCTTCTTAAAAAATTTTCAATAAATTTTTCTTTATTTATTCTTAATTCTCCACTTTCACGATAATAGCCATAGTCGACCGCGTCGACCATAGCTGCTTCAGAAATTTCTTTTAATAAATAATAGTCTTGTGTATTTGTTGCTGAAACATTTGAAATTAACATCATAACAACAATTACAAATACACCTAAAGCTATTAACCAATATCCCCAATAAGATTCTTTCATATTATCCTCCTACTTCCATGATGGACCAATACCATCTTCTCTACTTAGACAACTTCCATCTGCACAATAACTTGTCTCAGTCCATAAAGTAAAGCTATTAATATTCTTATTTGTCTTAAAGTACAATCCTTCACTACCATCATCTCTTAAGAAAGTACTCTTACATCTTACACTATATTGTAAACCATTATATGGTATTTGATCACATTTTAATGCAACATCTTGATTACCATTCTCATCAATGAATACTGAATTAGCATAAGATCCAACTCTTTTATTATAATCTCTAATTTTAGCTTTTTGAGATTCTGTTAAGGTATATGAATATTCAAGATTTTCTTCTTCATATGCTTTTTCACCTAGTTGTTCAATATTCCTTTCAGTTTCTTGTGCTTTTAATGTTGACCAATTATATCCTGTTTTACGACAATCATTTCGATTTGATTCATCACACACATTAGGGAATATATTATTTAACGATACTGTTCTAAATTTATATCTTGTATTAATACCATCAAATATACAATTCTTACATGAAACCTCACATTCACCATCACATTGTTCTCGAATTATACAATCATCGCCTTCACAAGATACTTCACATTCTGGGCAATTATTTACATATGCACATACATATCCAACATCTTGTTCTAATGTTTTCAAATCTTCCGGACCACTTGAATTTTCATTCAAACTACATTTACTCTTTTCAGGTAATTTATTATATGCATTTAATATACTATTTTCATTTCCAACTAATCTTCCTAAAGTACCATCTTTATTTGATTGACCAATATTACTAAATTTAAGTACAAATGGGAAGGCACCTTTACCAGTCTTTAATTCAACAGGTAACGCAGTATCTGGAAGTCTTGTATATAAACAATTATTATATCCATTAATATTAGCATCTTTACATATATCAGGAGATGTTGTTATCGTTCCATATTGATGGAAAGTACTAAATTCTTGTCCAGGAACATATACTGCTGATTGAGTTTTAGACTTTTGAATCCATTTAGCCTGACTAACTAGAGCCTGAGTAATTACACAACCATTGCTATCACAAAATGTATAATCAAAATTTTTATATAAACCATTTGGAGCAGCATCTGAATTAGACACTAAAGCATTACTTAAACATTGATATTGATTATCAGTATCTCCTAAACAATATATATCATTAACATTTGTTATAACATTTCCACTTATTGAAAATTTACCATTACCAATATTTTTATATTCTTCTTCATGATAAGTAAATTCAATAACAGGATCAAATTTCATTTTATTTTCCCAACCAGTTGAACAATTATTAAATTCTTCAATTGTATTTTTCATTTTTTCATTTAAATCAGTTAATTCTTTATAATTATTATCATTTTTATCATTAAGCCATTTATTATATGCATCAGTAATTTGTAAATTTAACTTATCAACATCTTGTTGGAACAAATTACTATCAATTGGTTTACTAGGATCTGACGCTGCACTTATATAACAATTTCTAGTAGCACTTATTTGAGTAGATAAAGTAAAATATCCACCACTTAAAGAATAACGTGCCGTTGGTACATCAAATTGATAATTTTCATCGCACCATACTTTACAATATTTATTATTAACAAGTTTAGTCTCAGTTAAGGCTTCATAAGATTCATTATTTAAATCTGTACCATTGATAACACAATTTTTAACAGGATTAACACTACTATTACATTCAGTCGCAGTTTGATTAATATCACCTATTTTTCCAATTAAATTACTATTGGTATCAAAATCATTACATGAATTTGGAACTGATACAGTAGCATTACAATTTGGACATTTTTTATCATATTCATCACAAGCTGGATCATCAGGATTTTCATCACATTTTTCTTTTAATTCTGGACAAACACATTCATCATTATATTCTTTCTCGCTACATTTTTCTCCACCTTTTCCAGGAGTTTTCTCATCGCAATAGTAATTACCATCTCCACTTTCTTCAGGTGTCTGACAAACATGAACACATTCTTTACGATAAGTTTGTTCATCTACTGGTAAACCATCTGGATGTAAAGATCTTTTTCCATAATATTTACCATCAACAATAGCACAATCATTATTATTACATTTTGCTGAATCTTCACATTTATAAGTTGTAGCTCTTTCATCATTGAATGGGAATACTTCTGTAACAATTTCACCATTTACTTGTTTCGTATAAACATAATTACCAGTATATCTATCATTAACAGTTTCACATACACATTCTCCAGGCCAATTAGCTGGTACATCAGTTTGAATTAAGAAATATGGATTGTAATCTTTAACTAAAAGCATTTGTTGATAAAAATTCTTTCCAGCATTAGGGCTTAAGTACATAATATGTGCAGATGGAGATTGATGATCAGAATATGCAGTTGTTACTTTAATCCCAAATTTTTGATTTTCAGAATTTGCTCTACTTGCTCTTCCATTTGAAGTATCAACAGTAATTTTAAAACGAGCACTTGTATCATCAATTTTAGTTATAGTTGAAGTATTTTTACTACATTTATATCCAAACTCACATTCAATGCCAAATTTTTGCCATCTAATTACTTCTGGAGCTCTTTTTCCAGTTTTTGTTTTCATAACAAATTTTACTTCAACATGACTATCATCAATTCGATTTGTACCTTCATTAACAAATTCCCATTGATCAGTCCAAATAATACCTCTATTAACTAATTTCTTATAGGTTGTCTGATTATTTTCAATTTGTTTTCCATATCTAACAGCATCTTCAGCAATTTTTTTTGCAGAAATTACATAACTATTTGAAGAATCCCATAAAGTTCTTCGATTTGAATAAAGCCACGGAGCAATATATGCATTACTATAAGAAATACCTTGATCTAATTTTCCAAATGCTGACTCTATCCAACGGAAAACAATAGTTCCGATTATTCTACTTTTATTAGTTGGTGAACCAGTTATAATTTTTTCATTAACCATTTTTTGATATGCTCTAGTAATAGCCACATCTAAAGCTTGATTATTTCTATTTTCAGGATGTATAACGCGTACACAACTAAAATTCGGATTAAATGACAGACCATTCATTTTTCCAGGAGCCATACAAAAAGTTTGACCATATCGACTTCCATTAACATTAGCATTATAAAAACTAATATTATGTCCACTTTCACCATTTTCAACAATTTTGTTTAAAACAAAAGTTTTTTGTGGACATGAGTAATTTTCCTTTTTTGGATTAAAATATGTAAATTCATCAGCTTTAACAGTTACAGTTAAAACCATAGTTAATACTATTATAAATAAAATTTTCGTCACATTTTTTTTCATAATTATCATTCCCCCTAAATTAAATCCTTTTTATTCTTCCTAATAATAGTAAATATTATTGCTGCTATAAGAACTACAACAACACTAATTCCAACCCATAGCCACACTTTTTTCATAGCATTTTGAACTTCATTTTGTGTTTCACTTTCATTATTTTCATTGTTATTAATATTTTTTTCCATAATTTCTTCTTCACTTATTGTAATAGGTGAAGTAACATATGTTTGACAATAATATTCATTTGAATTTTTGCAAAGTTCCCAATCAGATATTTGATTATACATAGGCGTAGTTAAATTTAAAGTTCTTAATTCATCATTTAAACAATCTTTAACATTTGAATATATCTTTACTGTATAATTTCTAATCTTTTCTGTATCTGGAACTTCATATTTTAATGTCCCATTTTTCAAATCTGAATAATGATAAGTTTCAACTATTCCCTCATCTTCATTAATAAAAGTAAAATAAATTTTATCTGTTACATTTGAAATTTGTATTACAACCTTATCGCGTAAACCATATATTCCATCCTCCCCTTTAACTTCTTCTATAGATATTTCTGGATGTTCATTATAATTACCATCAACTACAACTGTAGTTAAATTATAGTCCATAGTAACATTAGACGAAGCTGTATTAATTTCAAGTTGCGTTTTATTATCGCATTGAGCGTTTACTTTGTCAATAGTAAATAAAACAATAATAAATAATGCTATAACATATAATCTACCCTTTTTCATTTTGCACCAACCCATCTATGCCAATATTTTATCAAATATTACTTATATTTTCAATCAAATTTTTATAAACGTTAATTAGTTTTATGATATCCGAAATTATACTAAATTTTGATTTGGATATCCGAATTAAAATAAAGCCCATAT
>CANRGN010000060.1 GCA_947630235.1 uncultured Clostridia bacterium | reverse complement strand
ATGGTCAAAAAAATATATCAACTCAAAAAAGAAATTTGTTAAATGTAGATGAAATTTTAAGAATACCATCTACAAAATTATTAGTTAATTTAAGAGGTAATAAACCATTACTTTTAGATAAAGTAATATATAAAGAGCATCCTTTGGCAAAAAGATTAAAGGATAATCCAATTTCTGATTATAACCCAAAATGGACTAAGAACAATATTGAAAAATTACAAAAGTACAAAAATGAAAAAGTAGAAGAAATAAAACCAAAGAAAGAAAAAATTGGGTGGAATAATTTTTAATAGTTTATTATAATTCTTTTATTGATAAAAAATAATAGAGCTAGTTTATACTAACTCCAATTTTTACTTTTTATTCATTATTTTCATTTGCATTATAATATATTTATCTAAATGCTGGCTCTCTTTTAAAATGAGATTATATGGAGCTTTTTCCTCAATAAGTTTATTAAGTTTTGCTTTATGTTTTTTTATTAATAGATTCAATTTTAAAACCTTATTAAAATTCATAAAACCATCTCCTTTATAATTATATTATAGCAAAAAAAAATGTAAAATTTTTGTTGAATATTGTCGAAAACACAATACAAAAGATAAAAAAATATAAAAAAAGATAATTTAAAAATACAGATAAACGGAAGTGATAAATATGGTATTAACATATAATTATGGCGATTTACAAAAGATAAAAAAAGACTGGCTAGAGGATAAAATAAAAAAAAATAATAAAATATATTTTTGCATAGAATCATATAAAGAAACATTAAATTTTATGTATGATAGTAATTTAGCTCAGAACTTATCAAAAGAATATCTAGAGAATGAATTGAAAGACTTTGTTAACAGTTTATTAGTAAATACAAATTTATCATATAAAGAATTAGAAAAACAATATAAAAATCAATTTATTACTAACTATAATACATATACAAATTCAATAAGATTAAAATTATAAAATAGTATTTATCTAAAAGGTAGATGCTTTTTTTATTGGAGGTGAGCAATGAACGAATTAGCAATCAAGGAAATTTTGAGAAGTAAAGAAGAAAAAAGAATTTTAACCGGCAAAATACTTGGTATAGAAGATGAATATTATAAATTAAAAGGGGAGAATATATCTTGTGCAATAGTTTGGTATGATGATATAAAGATTTTAATACCGAATACACATTTAGGAATTAGTAAAATAAAAAAATCAATAATTCGTGGTATGCTAGGTGCAGAAATTGATTTTATAGTAAAAGAAATAGATTTTAATTCTAATTTGGCAATAGCAAGTAGAATTGATGCTATGAATTTAAGATCAGAATTAGAATTACCTAAATTAAAAATAAACGATACAGTACAAGTTAGGATTTTGGCAGTAGGTATTAAACATATTTTAGTTGATTTATATGGTAAAGAAGTTATTATAAGAGCAGATAGTTTGCAACATACATTTATAGTGAATTGTAAAGAAATATATAATCCAGGAGAATATCTGAAAGTAAAAATTAGAAATATAGATACAAAAAATAATATATTTGAATTAGATGCAAAATGTTTTTTAGAAAATCCATATAAAAATATAAGAAAATATATAACTGAAGGTGGAGAATATACTGGAAAAGTAATAGCTTTTCCAAAGAAAAATAGTGGAATAATAGTTCAATTAGATGTAACTAATATTACTTGTTTAATAAGAGTACCAGCAAAATTTAATAACTATCCTCATTATATGGATAATATTTTAATAAAAGTGTCTGAAGTTAATGAAAATAAAAAACTAATATATGGATATTTGATAAGAATTATATGAAGGGAGAATTATAATGGTTGATAAATTAAAAGTAATAAATTTTTTGCAAGATTTTGGGTGTGCTAAAATTGAACATTTAAAAATTTTATTTAATGATTCAAATAATAATTTTAAGAATATCTTGGAGAATAATATGGTAAGTAAAAAAGGAGATATTTTCATTCACAACACTAGAAAAATTGATAATAATATATTAATAGCATTAGATATATTGTGTAAATTTAAACCAAGACTTTCTAATTATTATTTAGGTTATAATCCTGTAGCAATTACATTTTTAACTAAAGATAATTCTATGTATCATATAATAATTGCTGATGAAGAAAATAAAAAAGGTATAGTTAAGATTGTAAATTCATATCCGCTTTCACTACCTAAAGCTGATAAGTTAATATTAGCTTTTCCTGATGGATCTGAATTAGAAAATATAGATTGTTCTATTCCCTTTTTATATACAACTTATCCAAATTTAGAAATATTAAACATATAAGTATTAAGATTTATTTTTATGATTTATGTTTGATTTAGGTTTCTTATGTTCAATTACATCAATTATAATTGCTCCATCTGTTTTTAGTTTATCTAAAATTGAATCTAAAGATATTTTTGTGCATTTAAATTCTTCTGTTTTTCCATTTTTAGAATAAATAATATTAAATATTTTCATTTTTATACTCCTTTGTACATAAAATTTTATAGAAATAAAATACATGTGCGAGGTTCTCTCGATATTTTAACAAAAAAATATTATAAAATCAATAAAAATGTATAAGATGTGAGGGATTGTATTGAAAAAATATGAAAATAAAAGTAATGTTATAGGAAGATTAGTTAATGAATATAGAAAAAAGAATAATTTATCTAAAACAGAATTAAGTAAAATGTTACAATTACATGCAGTTTATTTAGATATAACAGAAATAAATAGAATTGAAGAAGGAAAAATGATTGTGAAAGATTTTGAACTTATTGCTTTATGCAAAGTTTTAGAAATTAATTATGATGATTTGAAAAATACAATTGAATAGAATTTTTAAGATAGCAATTATATGCTATCTTTTTTTTTTTTGCAAATTTGCAATAGATTTTATTAATATTTGAAAAATTGTATTTTTTTATAAACTTATTATGATAACAACTTTATGTTAATATCTGACAAATTCATAAAAATTTTACCGTTTATCGCGAATATTAACCGCTTATATAAAAAATATAGAATTTAAAAAAAAAAGGTGTTAAAATATAAATATGAAAAGTTTTAATATAACAACTAAGCAAAATAATGAAATAGAATCAGATAATTTAAATATTATAATTGAATATAAAAACAGTGATGAAATTGATGATTTAATTAAATATTTACAAGATTATGAAATTCAAAAAAATACCATCATAGCTAAAGATCAAAATAATTTGATTCAAATAAATTGTAATGATATAGTGGCTTTTGTTAGTAATAAAAAAGAAAATTTTTGTAGAACAAAAAATAAAACTTATAAAGTAAAGAGCAAGTTATATGAAATTGAAACAATGTATAATGGTTTTATTAGAATTTCAAAATGTTGTATTATAAATATAAATCATGTACTAGAGTTTGATATTGGAACAGTTGGTAAAGTAATAGTCAAATTAGATGATGGCACTTGTGAATCTGTTTCAAGAAGAAAAATACATTCAGTTATGAAATATTTAGATGAAAGGTGCATTTAAAATCATGAAAAATAAAATAAGATTTTGCTTACAATTATTATTTTACTATATATTAGGCTATTTAATATTTAATTTATTTTTATTTATAGTTAAATATTTATTATTTATCTATTTTAATTGGAAAATAGCATTTAACGAACTCATTATCGATAATCTAAAAATCAGTTATAGCATATATACAATTTTGTTTATATTATTTAATATATATACTTTATATACTGTTAAAAAATTAAATAAAAAATTAAAAAAGATAAGGAGAAACAAATGATGAAGAAAAAAATTATAGTATTTATTTTGGCTATTGTAATTATAGCTATTTGTATTGGAGTATATGACGTTTTAAATTCGTATTTATTTGACAAAGATGGAAAAATAATTGATTCACATGAAGAATTAATACAGCATTTAAAAGATATTGATGACGATAATGAAAGAAAGAAACAAATAGATTATGTATTAGAGCAAAATCTATTGACTGAAATAGAAGCTAAAGATATCTATTAATATTGTTTAAAAGCTTTAAGCTTTTAATATATTGCTAACACACAGTAATAACTGGTGTTAAGCCAAAACACAAGAAAAGGGCATACTGGTAAAAATGGAGGTTTTTAATATGACTAATTTTTTTAAACGGTTTGTTTCTATGTTGATGGTTGCAGTAATGTGTATTGCTAGCAACACAACTGTTTTTGCAGCTGAAATCGATGACGATGTGATCGTTACTGAAACTACCACTATCCCAGATAATGCTCAGCTTATAAAATTTGAGCTGAATGCAGGGGAAATGGTTAATGTTTCTCTTGATACTGACGGCAATATGAGCGTTTACGGTTCACTGTCAGGATATAACAAAAAAACATTTTCAGGCAACCACACCTCTTTTACAGTAAACGTTTCTGGTGATTCAAGTGTTGGATGTGGAATGACTTTAAAGGCGACATCTCCTGATAATTCCGCTTTTGGCTACGTTTCTGTTAAAAAGCCTAACAGTGACGAGTACTATAAAAACAGCCTTTACCTTGATTGCTTAGAAGAGAAATTCGTTCAGATATACTTTGCTAAAGGCGGAGTATGGACTATTGATGCAAGTAACTGGTATAATCCAGCAAACTCTGTATCGATTGAGGTTTGGATTTACGCTTAACCTTTGAAAAATGTAACTATTAATTAATGTTATGCCCAATTCTTGTGTTCGAGGAACAGACAATGTCTGTTCCTCTTTTGAATTAAAATTTAAAATTTAAAATTCAAGAATATTTTGTAAAAAAAATTAATTAACTTTACATAAGAAAAGACAATTCGAATATAGGAAAAATAAACACTTATCAAAAAAAGAATTAAGCAAAATAATGTTCATTTTATGAGTTATGAAAAAAATAACATTTTTTGTACATTAATGGATAAAAAATATTTCTAGTAATATGGAAGTTAAAGAAATTTCAAAAAAAAAGTGCATGAAAAGAAAAAATAGAATGGAATAATTTTTAAAATTAATGAAAAAAATTTGTAACAAGTAGTAAATATTATAAGTCTATATTAATAGAGAGGAAAAAATATGTAAGAAATATATCAAGAGTATTCAAAGATAGTATATAATTATTTGTTGTCTCTTTCTAATATAGAATTGAAATAGAAAATAATGCAACAGAAGAAGTGAAATTGTATTATGAAATTTAAAATTAGAAAAAATGATCTTATATTATAAAAAAATAATATAAAGATTTTTTGTAAAAATGAAAAGCATTATAGTTTATAAGTTGAGTGGGAAAGTTATTATAGTAGCTTTCCTTCTTTTTAATAAAAAAGTAAAACAATTTTAAAGATATTATAAGCAAATTTTTATAAAGTAAATATTTTTATTATTATACAAGGAGGTATTATTTATGACTGATAAATTAAAAGTAATTAATTTTTTACAAGATTTGGATTGTGCTAAAATACAACGTTTACAGGTATTATTTAGTACTGAAAAATACAATTGAATAGTTTTTTAAGATAGCAGTTATGTGCTATCTTTTTTTGACAAAATAAATTAAAATTTGCTATAATAAAAAAAATTAAATAGAAAGAAGTTTTTATATGACAGATGAATTTGTAACTAATTATCTAGATAACAAAATAAAATTAGATGAAAAGTATGTGAGATGTTCTTATTTTGATTTAAGGGTAAAAAATAATTTAACTCAAGATGAGATAAATGAGTTTTATAAAATGGGAAAAAAATATTTAGAAAAAAATGATTATAAAGTATATTCTATAAATGAACAATATTATTTTAACGGAAAAATGCAAATAGTACAATCTAATGAAATAATGATTGGAATAAAAAATAATGAGGGGATGTAATATATGAAAAATAATGATAAATTAAACCAAAAATTAGTTAGTGAATTAGATATAAGTGAGACTATTTTGAATATTTTAAATTCTAATAAAATAAAAACTATAGGTCAATTATGTAAAAAAAGAAAAACTGATTTAAGAAATATAGGGTTAGAAAATCAGCAAATAAATAAAATAGATATAGAATTGCAATTGATAGGATATTCTTTAAGGTGATTAATATAAATATTATAATTATATAAATTAGAAAAAAATTTTAATTAAAAGTAAATATATACAAAAGAGACTTTTTTTTACAGCCCCTTTTGTATTGTAACTTAATGATTACGTAAATAATGATACTATATTTTTTATATAATTTTTTAAAAGATAAAAAATATAAAAAAATATAAAAATGTAGCAAAAGGTAATAATCAATTATCATCTATAAAACATACTAATTCTGTATCTCCCATTTCATTTGAACATACATAATTGATAGTTTTATTATTTGAATCTTTTTCTAGAGTATCTCCAGTAAAACTAAGTGTAGGACTTATTTCATTTCCTTTTAAATTATAAGTACGCCAGTTTATATTTATTATACCATTATTATATTGTATATATTTAACACAAAAATAATCAGATAAATCATCAGTTCTATAAAAATATAATCGTAATATTCCATTTTTTTTATTTTCAAAAAAATAATCTAACTCATTTTTATTATTAGATACAATTTTTTTATTATTTTCTATAACAATACAACCATCATTTATAGCCTGTTCTTTAGAATAATTTAGTGTAATTTCATCTAATTCTATATATTTACCATTTGTAGTTACTAAATTAGGTAAATTTATTATTTCTAAATCTTGTCTATCTAATTCTTTTGAAATTTTAGCACAAATACATGTATCATCAATTAACCATTTATCTTTTCTTTTCAATTCTATACAAGTTTTATTATTTTCTGTATATATATTAGAAATATATAGACCTGTTGTTTTATAAGTTGATCCAAAAATTATTAGAAAAAAATAATCTTTAAAATCATTTGGATTCATTTCAATTAATTCAGTCCATAGTTCTTTTTCTTTTATATAATCATCGTAATTATATATTCTTTTATAAAATAAATCATTTGATTGTAACATATTTCTATAATTATCAAAAAAAATGTAGTTAGTATTTTGTTGTACAAATAAGTTATTATCTACAGATTTATTTATTTTTGTATTATTAGGTATAATATAAATAAATAATATAGTAGTTATAATCAAAAAAATAATGACAATTATTATTGGGATTTTTTTTATTATGTGTTTTGAATTTTTTAAATTTGTATTTTCCATATTTTTATCTCCTTTAAATGTATTAAAATAATATTATCATATTATTGTATACTTTGCTTCTTAAAGTGAAAAAAAATAAAAAAATTTAAGATAGAGAATAGTAAATAGATTATAGAAAGTTTATAAAGATTTATAGCATGTTCAAAAAGATATAGTTGTAGATTGTCATATTTAAAAACTCCTTCAGATATAAATGTTTTATAAGGAATTATAAATAAGTAAATAATTGTAAGATGACCTGAATCTGCACCAGTACTTAACTCAACTTTAGTTATTAAATTTTTATATTTTATTTCATCTTGACTAATTTCATTTAAAAATTCTTTTCTATTAAAAGGTGTTATATATAAGATGTATTTGTTAGAAAATAATACACTTATTGAAATAATAAAGAAAATTATTGATAGTGTGAGGAAAAAATTTTTTTTCATAGTTGGTCTCCTTAATAAAAAATAATTTTAACCATATTATAAAATAATTTATGAAAATTGTAAATTAAATAGTATTTTATAATTTAAGGTGAAGTAAATGAAAAAATTAAGTGATTTATTAATTCATATAGAAAAAATAAAAATTAGATAAATTAAACAAAAACTAATTATAGTTAATAAATTATCAAATAAGATAAAAAAGTTAAATAAATATAAAATATATTCTTGATTATTTATAGGATAAAAATTATTATTATATTGAAAGAGAAATTATTATTATTTTTTATAGTTTAATGAGTAATATAAAAAGATTTTTGAAACTTTTTTTAAAATTATTACATCTATAATAATGAAATATAAAAAATAGGAGGAAATATATGAAAAAATTTTTTAAATATTTTGTTATATTATTTTGTATTGTGGTTTTAGGTGTAGTGGTTATAACTGCTATAATAGAATCTAGTAAAAAAAAATCTGAAATTGAAAATGTACCTAATGAAAGTAATTTAAATTTAATTTTAGAAAATTCGACAATAGAAAATAAATTAAAAAGTTATGAAACTGAACAAGTGGTAGATGTACCAGTATCAAATTCGAAATCACCTGCTGGAAGTTCTGTTTTTAAAAAATTTTATATAAAAGAAAATGATCCAAAACTTAATTTAGATTGTTGGGAAGAAAAGAAATTAGGTAATAATAAAAATAAATTATATTTAAAAAAAATTACTAATTTTGGAGAATATAAAAAAATAATGGATAATTATCCTAGCTTAAGACCACTAATTGAAACGGATTTTGAGAATTATTTTGCAGTTTTAGTAATTACTGATGATGATAAAAAATCCTTAAATTTTAATCGTTTGATTGTTAATGAAAGTGAAAAAGAACCTATATTAAATATATCTATGAGCTATACAGAAGAAACAGAAACTGATTTACAATATTCTGGATTAGTAATTATAATGACCAATTGGCATAAAGATTTCCCTTTAAATCCATTAATTGAAGAATGAAAATAATAGTATAGAAAGATTTATATTATAAAAATACAATAATGGAGGAATTTTCATGAAAAAATTTATGTTTTAACAGTTGTTTTATTAATATTTTCTTTTGTAATAAGCTGTTCAACAACATTTGTTTATGCGGGGGATGATGAGAATGATTCTGAAAAATCATAAAATGATGGAAATAATAAATCATTAAAAATGTTAACTAAAATAAAATAATATTCAGAAGATATAAAAATATAGATGATAAGATAATTATTAAAGTACCTTTTAATATAGATAGAATATAGGAAATATGTTAATTTTTTTGTATTATAATTAGTTTAAGAAATTACATGTGTAAAAGTATAGAAACAAAAAAATTTCTATACTTTTTTATTTTATATTGTAATGAAATACTTGTATAAAAAAGATAGGGTAATATAAAGCGAATAAGTTTTGATACTTTAAACTTAAACACTTTACATTATACTATATTGTCAATTTATTGCCCAGAATAATAAATTCTAAATATTTTTTATAAATAAAAAATATCCAAAAGAGTGTAGCTTTTGGTAAAAAACATGAAACAAAAATATTCAAATGATATGTACATATGGATATAAAAATAAACAAAATTTTAAATAAAAATACTTTACATAACTAAAATGTAAAGCAATATTTACATATTTTATAAGTAGAGTTGGTAGAAAACAATATAAAACTATTATATAATTAAAATATATATGAAACAAATATTATCTAATTTAATTTGTTTTATGTAAAAAATCTATTTTCAAATATTTTTAAAATATAGAAAGGAGTAAAATATGAAACAAAAGATAAAATTTGAATTTTATAATGAAAAACTAATCAATTATAGAAAACAAGCTGGTTTGTCTCAAGAATCTTTAGCTAATGATATTGAGGTATCTAGACAATCTATCTATTCATGGGAATCTGGTAAAAGCATACCTGATGTAGAAAATATAATAAAATTATGTAAAAGATTAGAAATTACGCCAGATAAATTAACTAATTGTTTTAATTTAGAAAATAATAAAAAGAAAAAATTAAAAATAAATGTTGTAATAATTTTATTAAATATTATTTTATTATTTTTTATAATATATATTATTAATTCTGTTTATAAAGCTATAGTATTAAATAATATTAGAAATAATTTAGTTAATTTAGAAAATATAAATAATTATTATTATAAAGAATCAATGTTTAAAAGTAAAGAAATGCAACAGTATGATTATAAAAATTTAGAAGTATTTTATAAGGATGGCGTATTAAAAATGATTTTAACCAGTGAAAATGATAATTCAGGTTTTTGGATAGATTATAATAATAAAGAAGGTTATTCATTTTATAACAATATATATGAAAAAATTAATGTGGATGAATCGCTTTTACCAAAACAAAATGGATTAAGGTTAATATCAACGTCATTAGTAGATAATGAACATATTATAAATTTAATTTATTCTTTTAATCCGTTTTTAACAATAAATACAAGAAAAGATAGATATATTTTAAAACATACAATAAAAGTTAGCAATTACAAAGGTAAAGTTGAAGAACATATAAATAAAAAAGATGGCACGATTATAAATAAAATTGAATATGGAAATAATGGTATTGATAATTATTCATTATATGAAGTAAAAATAAATTCAGTAAATGAAAATCAAATAAAAAAACCTAGTTTTATTATAAATTAAAAGAAGGGACTTTTTTACAGCCCCTTTTTTATTTAAAAAAAATTTACAATCTGTTTGACAAATCCAATAAACTTTCTTTGTCTGATCCAATATAACCTTTTGTGGTATTTAAACTACTATGTCCAGCTTGTGCTGCAACCATTTCAATACTAAAACCAGCATTATGCAAAGCATTAGTACAAAAATATGAGCGAAGCAGGTGTGGGTGAAGCTTATCTAACTTACAAGTATCTTTGTACTTATTAAGTAATCTATTACCGAAATTTCTAGCTAAAGGTTTAGTAGTATTAATATTTTTCTGACTAACAAAAAGATAAGGATTAGCAGTTTTTATTTCATTTCTAATTTTTAAATAAGCGGCAAGAGCATCATAAACAATATCATTTATAACAACTTCTCTATATTTTTTACCTTTACCAACTATTGCAATACAATGTTTATCAAGTTTAATATCAATCATTCTAATAGAAATAATTTCACTTTCTCTAATTCCAGTATAAACATCAATAGCAATAAAGCAAAAATCCCTTTCAGCATTTTTCTCATCCTTTGAAGCAGTATGCAAAACTCTATTTATAACTTGCTTTTCAGGAACAATCTTAGGCATCATAGAATTATGTATTTTTATATAATCTTTATCAAGAATGACTATATTGTCTTGAAAACTTTGTTCTACTAAAAATAAATTATATTGTTTTAATGCTGCAATTTTTCTGTTAATAGTTTTAGCAGAAGTATTATGTGAATGTAAATATTGAGTGTACATACAAATATCTGCATGTACTAAATTAGTTAATTTTTCTCCATAAGAATCTTCATAATATTTTTTGAATAATTTTAAATCACTTAAATAAGATTTCCAAGAATTTTCTGATAAACCTTTATCTTTCATATAACAAATAAATTTTTCTTCCACTAAAATACTCCTTTCATTTATGTTACATTTTTTTACTAGTAATTTAATCAATTATGTTACATTTTTCTACTATATTTTTATAAAAAACATTATAAAATGTATCATAAGTGTAGTTATGTTACATTTATTCAAATTAAAATTTATATCCTATATATAATATAGGATATCTTTTATTCTTTAGAAAGTATACTTAAAATTATATTAGCACCATCTAAAAAGCCAGTTCTATAAAAAATTTCATTTTGACTTTGAAAATAATTACCAATAGAAGTACTATAAGTTGATATTAGTTTTTTTAATTTTTTCCTACATTTTGGATTAACTTTTTTATCAATCAGATTTATAATTTGTGTATTGATTATATCCATTTCATTATTTAGTTTTTTTTCTTCTTTAGTATTAAAGTTAAATAATCCTTCAATTTCTTTTTGAATAAAAATAAAATCAATGATGTCTTTGTTATTATTCATGATAGTTCACACTCCTTTCTACTTATTTATTTTATAAAAACAAAATAAAAAATAAAATGTTGAACAAAAATATTTTTTTTCGGATATAATTATTGATTCTGTAAGAATAGAGGCTTTTTATAAAAAATAAATTTTCCCTACAAAAAATCTTAAAAAACATTGATACATTAAGCAAAAAAATTTTTAAAGCGTGTTTATTGAATTTGAATAAAAAACTATATAAAATATAAGTGTGTAAAAAGATTATGTTATAGTAAAAACTATAACTATCCATAAAGTTACAC
>CANRGN010000059.1 GCA_947630235.1 uncultured Clostridia bacterium | reverse complement strand
AGTATTGGAATAAAAATATTTTTGAAATTTGTAACAATAAAGTACCGAAAAATAGCCACTTCAAGAGATAATACTTATTAACAAAAAATGTTAAAAGTTAGATGAAAGATAAGACTTTGACTCTGACATGCGCTAGTTCGAATCTAGCCAGCCCAACCAATAATGAATCTATTTGAACTTGTAGAATAGAGAAAACAAAAATCAATCAGTAACATGGTTGATTTTTTTTGTTGGCAAAAAAAATCATCCGAAAAGAAAGGATGGTGTAAAAATGCAGATAATCAAAGAAGAAATTGAATTTGAGAAATCTTTAAAACAACGATTAGATTTTATATGCGAATTTTCAAATGTTACTCCAATGTTTATTAATGGCAGTATTAGAAAGATTGATAAAACAAATCTTTCATATATTGAGCCACATAGGGTAATTATTAAAGGGATTACATTTTTATTTTTCGATTATTCAAATGATATTTATATTTCTAATTAAACTAATAAAATAAAAATATCAGAATGGTAAATGGCAAATGTGGACCAAAAGAGGCATATGAGGATTACCTGACGAAGACTATGGATTTTTACAAAGTTTCTAGTCCGGTGATTGCCAAATTATGCAACCTAGTTCGCGTATCAACGTCAGAAGAAGCAGATGAACTCAGAGTAGCTTTTGACAAGCTTGTTTTGGCAACTAAGAGCAATCTGGAGAAGGAGCTGATGGCAACAGGAATAGGAAACGATACTGCTATCCTTATGTATTATGCACCAGCAACATTTCAGAATGCACTTAGCTATTACAAGAAGGTGGAGCCTGAGACTGCAATAGCAAAAACTATTCAGAAGGTTGCACCAGTAATGTCACATATTTACAAGCACATCAGAGCTATGGAATAATGCAATGAAGGTGTGGTAATTGCATTTATCGCTGATATTGCAAAAGCAGCAATGGAACCTGAAAAGCTGATGCTTTCATTTGAAATTCAGCGTGTAGGTAATGACTTCATTGTCACAAGAGGCGGTTACGTTGTAGACTAATATTTTGGTCTGCGTATACAAAAGAAAAATGAGGTGAATAAAATTCTTATTAACTATTCAGATCAATAGGTAAAAGATGCTGAAAAGTCTGTATTTTTGGCAGGACCAACTCCGAGAAGTAAAGATGTTCCTTCTTGGAGATCAAGTGCATGTGGATATCTGCAAGAACAAGGCTTTGATGGAATTGTATATGTTCCAGAATTGTCAAGTGGAGCAGCCCAGTTCAGCTATGATAACCAAATTGCATGGGAGTGGGAAGCTCTCGAAAAAGCAAGTATCATTGTCTTTTGGATTCCTAGAGATCGTGCTATTATGCCAGCATTTACTACAAATGTGGAGTTTGGATATTGTGTACGCGAATCAAGAGTAGTATATGGAAGACCTGACTCCGCAGAATTGAACAGATATCTTGACAGATTATATAGAAGACATCATGGCGAAAGTGTTATTTTTAATGATTTACAAAAACTTTGTAATCATGTTGCAAAAATGCTTTCAACATAATACCAAAGGCTCGGTTCATTTTGAACCGAGCCTTTATCAGTGTGCCAATTATGGTCAACAACTTGTAGGTGAAAGTCCTATACAGTGCCTAATACCATATTAGCAAATTGGATATATACAATTTGTGAAGGGTTGAACGATAGGAGGATTTTTTTTTTGATGAAAGATAAACTAGAATACAATGATGGTAGACAACTTCGTAATTTACATAAAATTTCAAAAAACTTTACATAATTTGACTTATATACATTTTTATAGTATAATTAAAATATAAGCATAAGCTTATTTTATATATATTTTTCCCTAAATTACATCGCAAGATGTTTACATATAAAAACTATAATTAAGAAAAAGGAGAAAAACATCATGAAAGAGATTAACTTATTCGAAGGAATGTCAGCAAGCGACGTTAGTAGGTATCGCGAGGATGATACTACCGAAAACAACTACGAAAGAGTTTTTTCAAAAGAGAGACTTGGTAGTTACATGACAGCAGAGGAAATCGAAGACTTTTTCCGTGAAACAGAATTAAAGGGAGAAAAGGGGTGGAAAGTAATATCTACAAACTGTAAGTATATCGGTGAACACGAAAATTATATGTGTCCATATAATTATTATTTAATTTCTGCTAGATTCAAGAGAGTAGATTAATTCCACTAAAAAAGATAAGGCAACATACTGACTGTATGTTGCCTTTATCGATGTTTATTAAATTTTTTTTGATAAAATAAAAATAGAAAACAGAAAGAGAGCTATATTTTTTTATAAAACCAGAAATAAAAAAGCATTTTTTTATTAAATTTAGGGAATATATTAAATATATGGAAATAATTATTAATATAGATTTGATAAAAAAGCAAAAGGAAGGAGTTGAATTATGAGTAAAAGTAATAAAAATAAATTAGATATATCTATTTATTTTATATTAAGAGGCTTAGTTATACTTACTTTAATAACTCAAATAATTCAAAATAATTATGAAAATGCTTTTTTATGTATTCTTACATTAGGTTTATTTATGATACCAGTTTTAATTAATCATAAACTTAATATAAAATTACCTTCTGTTTTAGAAACTATTATTTTTTTATTTATTTTTTCTGCAGAAATTCTTGGAGAAATCCAAAATTTTTATGGAATATTTAAAAATTGGGATACTATTTTGCATACTATAAATGGTTTTTTATGTGCAGCAATAGGTTTTTCTTTAGTAGATATATTAAATAATGCACAAGCATTTCAATCTAAAATGTCTCCATTATTTGTAGCATTAGTTGCTTTTTGTTTTTCGATGACAATAGGAGTTTTATGGGAATTTGTGGAATATTCTATTGATACAGTTTTGTTAAAGGATATGCAAAAAGATAGAATAGTTTCTAGAGTTTCTTCTGTTTATTTAAATAAAGAAAAAAAAAACCAGCCTATAGTAATAGATAATATAGAGAAAACAATAATTCAATATAAAAATTCAGATGGAAATAAAGATTCTTATATTATAGAAGGAGGATATTTAGATATAGGTTTAAAAGATTCTATGAAGGATTTATATGTTAATTTTATTGGTGCATTAATATATTCTACAATAGGATTTTTATATATTAAAAATAGAGATAATTATAAATTTGCTAAATTATTTTTATTAGTAAATAATAGTGAAAAGAGAATTGAGTAATGAAAATATATGAAAATAGGTTTAATCAAGTAAAAAATTAAAATATTAATAGATAAAAACCTATATTAACTATAGTAATTAAAAATTTTAATACAATATGGTTTTATATTATATTTAACAAAACTTGAAAAAATATGGATTTATGGTATACTATATCTAATTTAATTTTTTGAAAAAGGTGAATAATGAGTAAAAAGCTAAAGAAGAAAAGACCATCAAGGTTAGAAGATAATTTAAATAAAAATAATGTAAAAAGTAAGAATGTAAAAAATAAATCTAAAAAAGAAGAAAGTAATAAAAAGAAAAAAAAGAAATTTAGTTTTTTTAGTTTTATTTTTACAATCATTTTAATTTTAATAATTATATTTTGTGGTAAATTTGGATATTATTTGATAAAAGAAGATTTTAATGTAAAGAAAGCTTTTTCAAGTTTATTGAATAATAGTTTTTTTAATCCAAAACCAATAACAGTATTAGTATTAGGAGTTAGTACAGATATTAATACAGAGCTTTCTGATACAATTATGATTTGTTCATATAATCCTAGCACACATAAATCTTTTATTTTATCAATTCCTAGAGATACTTTTGTAGGTGCCAATAAAAACTCTGCTAAAGGCTCAGATAAAATAAATTCAATGTATTCTAGAAAAGGTGTTAATGCCATGATAGAAAAGATAGAAGGAATTACAAATTTAGATATAGATTATTATGCAGTTGTAAAAAACAATGCTTTAATAGATATAGTAGATGCAGTTGGCGGAGTTAATTTTAATGTACCAATAAATATGAATTATGATGATCCATCTCAAGATTTACATATTCATTTGCAAGCAGGAGAACAGTTAATAGATGGAGCAAAGGCAGAACAATTATTAAGATTTAGGCATAATAATGATGGTTCTTCATATCCAAGCAGTTATGGAGATAATGACTTTGGTAGAATGAAAACACAAAGAGATTTTATGGTACAAACAGCTAAGCAGACTTTAACTATAGGCAATATATTTAGATTACCTAAAATTTCAAGTGCTGTGTTTAGTAATTTAGAAACTGATTTAAGTTTTGGTACAATGATAAAATATATACCTAGTGCTTTAAGTTTTGATATGGATTCTATGCAAACATATCAATTACCAGGAGAATCAAAAAAATTAAATTCATTATGGTTTTATATACATGATGAATCAGAAACAATAAAATTAACAAATGAGTTAAAAGAGAATTTAAGTAAATAAAAGAGGAGTAAAATGGAAATATTTATTTTAGTAATTTTAATAGGAGTAAATGCATTTTTTGCAGCATCGGAAATAGCATTTATATCGTTAAATGATGCAAAGATAGAATTAGATGCAAAAGAAGGAAATAAAAAGGCAATATCTATCCAAAAGATGTTGAAAAATCCTAGTAAATTTTTAGCTACTATACAAATTGGTGTAACTTTAGCAGGATTCTTATCTAGTGCTTTTGCATCAGAAGCATTTGCAACAAAATTATCACCAATATTACATAGCTTGATTCCAAATATTAGTATAGATACATGGCAAACAATATCAATAGTAATAATAACAATACTATTATCGTTTTTTACTTTAATTTTTGGAGAATTAGTTCCAAAAAGAGTAGGAATGAAATATCGTGAGAAAATAGCATATTCAACAATAGGTATAATTAGAGCGATTGCTTTAGTAACTGCGCCTTTTGTAAAATTACTTACTAATTCAACAAATATAGTTTCAAAATTATTTGGTGTGAAAGATTCAGATGAAGAGGTAGTTACTGAAGAAGAAATTAGAATGATGATTGATGTAGGAGAAGAAAAGGGAACAATTCAAAAAGAAGAAAAAGAAATGATAAATAATGTATTTGAGTTTAATGATAGAATTGTTTCAGAAATTATGATTCCTAGAAGAGATATATTTGCTTTTGATATAAATACTTCAATATCAGTAGCAATATCAGAATTAATTGGAGATAATAGATATAGTAGAATTCCAGTATATGATGGAACTATTGATAATATAGTTGGTATGGTTTATATAAAAGATATATTACTTTCATCAAAGCCAAAAAATTCAAAATTAAAAACAATAATGAAAGATGTATATAATGTACCTGAAACAAAAATGGTAAATGAATTATTTAAAGAATTGCAAAAAAGTAAAAAACAAATTGCTATTGTTATAGATGAATATGGTGGAACTGCTGGTTTAGTTACAATGGAAGATATTTTAGAAGAACTTGTTGGCGATATATATGATGAATATGATGAAGATGAAAATTCTATAGAAATTATTGATGCTAATACTTATGTAGTAGAAGGAAACTTATCAATATATGATATAGAAAAGAAGATAGGAGTAGAGATTCCAGAAGGCGATTATGATACTATTTCTGGATATTTAATGGAAGAGCTTGGAATAGTTCCAAAAGATGGAGAACAATTAGAATATGAAGCAGAAGATGCTTTTTATAAGATTGAAGAATATAAAGATAAAAGAATTTTAAAAGTAAGAATAACTAAGAAAAATTCTAATGAAAAGAATTCAGAAAATGTAAATAATAAAGAAGATAAAGAAGAAAAATAAGAAAAATAAGATAAAAATTATGCTATTAGATAAAAATTTATATTTGACAAATATAAAAAAAAATGTTATCATATAGTTACATTAAACAATGTACTTTCGTTCTGGTTGTGTATATTGTTTGCTTGTATGTGTACTGCAATGCACATACTTTTTTTTTATAAAAAAAAAAGTAGAAGTAAACTGCAATTTACTTCCACTCCGATTATGTAATAATCCATTTAGTCTTTACCTTTTTTTGTTTTTTCTAATTCTAATTGAAGTCTGATATTTTTTTCTCTTTCTGCTAATAACTGTTCAATTAGATTTTGAATAAGTTCTGGTTGTGTCATTTCATTTGCCCCCTTTCCGTTTTTAGTAAAAACTACCTTTTGACAAGAAAGGTTGGTACTATATTACAATATTTTTGTATTATATTCAAGCAAACAACAAAAAAATTATAAAATTGTCTAAAAATATTGAAAAATAGATTAAACAAAACTATTTTGCAAACAGATATACTGTACACATAAAATTCGATAAATTTTGTAAAAAACATTGGTTACAAATAATTAATGTGTATAATCTTGACGAGCAAATAGTATAAATATAAACTATCCACAAAGTTATCCACATTATCCACAGTTGATAAAATGTTAACATCGAATTACATAATCTGTAAATTCGAAATTACAGAATTTTATGTTATTAACAAGTTTTTTTATAAAAATAGTAAAAGTGATTTTGAAGATTATAAATTATTTATTTCTAAAAAGTATTTTTTTGTTTTAGTAAATTTAGTTCTTATCTTGTAACCAAAAATATTTTTTGCAATGCTTTTATTCAGCTTAGTTACAAAGAATTTACCTATTGAATAAAAAAATATATTGAATATATTAAGTAAATAATATATACTTAAGAAAATATAAAAATATTGGAGGATATAATATGGAAGATTGTTTATTTTGTAAAATTATAAAAGGTGATATACCAAGTTATACAATTTATGAAGATGATATTGTTAAAGTATTTTTAGATATTAGTCCTGTAACTGATGGACATTGTATGGTGGTCCCAAAAAAACATACAGAAAATATAACAACAATCGATTATGATACATTAACTCATACAGAAAAAGTTAGCAAAGAGATATATGAAATGATGAAAGAAAAATTAGGAATAGATGGATTAACTAGAATACAAAACAATGGATATGGACAAGAGATAAAACATTATCATTTACATTTAATTCCTAGATATAATGGTGATGGTGTATTATTTAATCATGCTAATAAATTAAAACCAGAAGAAGTTTTCGAAAAATTAAAATAATATGTAATTTTTATTGATTTTTATTGATTAAATAAGTTATAATAGTTTAGAAAATAATTTTAATAGCTTGGAGAAAAGTTAGTATGGAAAAAAAACAAAAATCTAATTTTATAAATATAAGAAATAAAATCTCACTTGAATTTGTGAGATTTATTAATAGTTCATATATTTTTTAAGAATTCTATTTTAATAGAATTCTTTTTTTTGCAAAGTTATTAAAAGGAAAGGAAGAATAAAATGAAGAATTTTGATAGAAAAATAGTTTTAGAAGATGGCAGTGAATATTATGGTTATGGTTTTGGCGCTAATGTGGATAAAGTATGTGAAATTGTTTTTAATACTTCAATGGTAGGATATCAAGAAATAGTATCAGATCCTTCTTATACATATCAAATGGTTGTAATGACATATCCATTAATTGGAAATTATGGAATAACAGATGATGATTTTGAGTCTAGAAAAATAAATATAGGAGGATTAATAGTTAGAGAATATAATGATAATCCAAGTAATTTTAGATATACAAATACATTATCAGAACTATTAGAAGAAAATGGTGTTCCTGGTATATATGGATTAGATACAAGAAAATTAACAAGAAGCATTAGAGATATTGGAAGTAGAAAAGTTTTTATTACATCTAGCAGTATGTCTAAAGAAGAAGCTTTACAAATATTAAAAAATACAGAAATTCCAAAAGACGCAGTATCTAAAGTAAGTTGTAAGAAAAAGTGGTATTCAAGAACAACACATGCTAAATATAATATAGTTGCTATTGATTGTGGAATAAAATTAAATATAGTAAGGAGCTTAAATAAAAGGTTTGGAAACGTTATTGTTGTACCTTATAATTCAACTCCTGAAGAAATTATGGCATTAAAACCTGATGGCGTTTTTATATCAAATGGTCCTGGAGATCCAGAAGATGTAGTTGAAACAATAGAAACTATAAAAAATCTTATAGGTAAAGTACCAATTTTTGGAATATGCTTAGGTCATCAAATTATAAGCTTAGCTTATGGTGCTAAAACATATAAATTAAAATTTGGTCATAGAGGAGGAAATCATCCTGTAAAAAATTTAGAAACTGGTAAAATTGAAATAACAAGTCAAAATCATAGTTATGCAGTTGATAATGATAGCTTAGAAAATACTATGTTAGAAGCAACACATATAAATATTTTAGATAATACAATTGAAGGAGTAGAATGTAAAAAAGATGATATATTTTCTGTGCAATATCATCCTGAAAGTTGCCCAGGACCACAAGATAGTTCTTATTTATTCGATAAATTTTTTGAAATAATAGAAAGGAGGAAAAGACAAAATGCCTAAAAGAAATGATATAAAGAAAATATTAGTAATTGGATCTGGTCCAATTATAATAGGACAAGCAGCAGAGTTTGATTATGCAGGAACACAAGCATGTTTAGCTTTAAAAGAAGAAGGGTATGAAGTTATACTTGTAAATTCAAATCCTGCAACAATAATGACAGATAAAACAATTGCAGATAAAATATATATGGAGCCTTTAACTTTAGATTATGTTGCTAAAATAATAAGATATGAAAGACCAGATGCAATAATTCCAGGAATAGGCGGTCAAACAGGACTTAATCTTGCAATGAAGCTTGCTAAAAAAGGTGTTTTGCAGGAATGTCAAGTTGAAATTTTAGGTACATCTCCAGAAAGTATTGAAAAAGCTGAAGATAGAGAATTATTTAAAGAATTATGTGAAAGCATAAATGAACCAATATTAAAATCAGAAATAGCACATTCAATTGAAGAGGGAGTAGAAGCTGCCAAAAAAATAGGCTACCCTGTAATTTTAAGACCAGCGTTTACTCTTGGAGGAACAGGTGGAGGATTTGCAGATAATGAAAATGAATTAAAAATTATTATGAAAAATGCTTTAAAATTATCTCCAGTGCATCAAGTGTTAGTTGAAAAAAGTATAAAAGGTTTTAAGGAAATTGAATATGAAGTAATTAGAGATTCTAATGATACTGCAATCACAATATGCAATATGGAAAATGTTGATCCTGTAGGAATACATACAGGTGATTCTATAGTAGTTGCACCAAGTCAAACTTTAACAAATAAAGAATATCATTTTCTAAGAGATAGTGCATTAAAAATTATAAGAGCTTTAAAAATAGAGGGAGGCTGTAATGTACAATTTGCATTAGATCCAAATTCTTTTGAATATTATGTAATTGAAGTTAATCCTAGAGTTTCTAGATCATCTGCTTTAGCATCAAAAGCTAGTGGATATCCAATAGCTAGAGTTTCTGCAAAAATTGCAGTAGGAATGACATTAGATGAAATTCAAATAGCTAATACTCCTGCAAGTTTTGAACCTACACTTGACTATGTTGTAACTAAAATTGCAAGATTTCCTTTTGATAAATTTACTTTGGCATCAAATAAATTAAGTACACAAATGAAGGCTACAGGAGAGATAATGAGTATAGGTAGAACTATAGAGGAAAGTTTGCTAAAAGGAATTCGATCTTTAGAAGTTGGAGCTTATCATATAGAGCTTAAGAAATTTAAAAATATGACTAATAGAGATTTACTTGATTACATAGAAGAAGGAAAAGACGATAGAATTTTTGCGATTGCAGAGCTAATGAGAAAAAATGTTGATATTGAATTGATACATAATATAACAAAAATTGATTTACTATTTTTAGATAAGATTAAAAATATTGTGGATTATGAAAATGTATTATTTGAAAATAAGGATGATATTGATGTGTTAAAAGGAGCAAAGAAAATGGGATTTTCAGATAAATATATTTCACAGGTATGGGATAAAACAGAACTTGATATATATAATTTAAGAAAAGAAAATAAAATAATTCCAGTTTATAAAATGATTGATACATGTGCAAGCGAATTTGATAGTTATGTACCATATTTCTATTCTACTTATGAAGAGGAAAATGAATCTATTGTAAGTAATAATAAAAAAATAATAGTTTTAGGTGCAGGACCAATAAGAATTGGTCAAGGTGTAGAATTTGATTATTCAACTGTTCATGCTATAAAAACAATAAGACAAGCTGGATATGAAGCAATAATTATAAATAACAATCCAGAAACAGTATCTACAGATTATACAACAAGTGATAAATTATATTTTGAGCCATTAACTGTAGAAGATGTTATGAATATTATTGATTTAGAAAATCCGGAAGGAGTAATTGCTACTTTAGGTGGTCAAACTGCAATAAATTTGGCAGAAAGTTTAAAAGATAGAAATGTTAAGTTAATTGGTACTGATGTAGATGCAATAGAAAAAGCTGAAGATAGAAATGAATTTGAAAAAGTTATGGAAAAATTAAATCTTTTAAGACCAAAAGGGAAAGCAGTAACTAAGATTGAAGATGGAATAAATGCTGCAGAAGAAATTGGATATCCTGTTTTAGTAAGACCAAGCTTTGTTTTGGGTGGAAGAGCAATGCAAATTGTTGCAAATAAGGAATCTTTAGAAAAATATCTTACAACAGCAGTTTCAATAAATACAAAAAATCCAGTTTTAGTGGATAAATACATTATGGGAAAAGAAGTTGAAGTTGATGCAGTATGTGATGGAAAAGATGTATTTATTCCAGGAATTATGGAGCATATTGAAAAAACTGGAATTCATTCAGGAGATAGTATAAGTGTTTATCCAACATTTGATATTCCAAAACATGTAAAAGATAAAATAATTGATTATACAATAAAATTAGGATTAGGAATAGGTATAGTAGGTTTATATAATATTCAATTTATTGTAGATAAGAATGAAGATGTATATGTTATAGAAGTAAATCCAAGATCTTCTAGAACGGTTCCTTTTATATCAAAATCAACAGGGTATTCTTTAGCTGATATTGGAACATTGGTTATGCTAGGAAAAAGTTTGAAGGAGCAAGGATATAACGAGGTTTATCCAAAAGAAAAAGATTATTGGTATGTAAAGGCCCCTGTATTTTCTTTTTCAAAATTGTCTGGTTTAGATGTAACTTTATCACCAGAAATGAAATCTACTGGTGAAGCAATTGGGTATGATAAAAAATTTACAAGAGCTTTGTATAAAGCACTTCAATCATCAGGTATGCATGTAGTAAATTATGGTACAATTTTTGTAACAATTGCAGATAAAGATAAAGAAGAGGCTTTACCTTTAATAAGAAGTTTTTACAATTTAGGATTTAATATAGAATCTACAGAAGGTACAGGTGAATTTTTAAGAAGTCATGGTATAAGAACTAGAATTAAAAAGAAAATAAGTCAAGGTAGTGATGAAATATTAGAATCAATAAGAAAAGGATACGTTAGTTATGTAATAAATACAACCGATTTAGATTCAAATGATCAACAAAATGATGGTTATATGATAAGAAGAGCTGCTGTAGAAAATAATGTAACAATGTTTACTTCATTAGATACAGTAAGAGCTTTAATTGAGGTATTAGAAGAGATTACTTTATGTATTTCAACAATATAAAAGTAATTTAAGATATAAATAAAAAAGAAACACCATAATAGAGAATTTTAATAACTATTATGGTGTTTTTTTTATTTTTATTTTTATTCATGAAATCAAACAATTTACGAATTGCTAGTTAATATTTTACAATAAAATATTAAAAAATTCAATACTTATTCGATAAAAAAAGATAAATTTACATAATTTTTTAATTATTCTAAAAAATTTTATATCTAAGGAGCAATTTTTTTATTGCTCTTAATTTGTATAATACGCTTAATATTAACGATTATTCATAAATTTCGTAAATTGTTTGAATTTACGAAAAAGATAGTAGGTAAAGATATGCCAAAAGATAAAAAAATAGGCTATTGTACAACAACTTTTAAAATAAGACTTTATATAAATCATACAGACTTTTTGAAAAAAACTCAAAGCATATATAACGAAGCAATATTAGAATACTACAAATTATTGTTAGATAATCTAGATTTTTTAAACTT
>CANRGN010000058.1 GCA_947630235.1 uncultured Clostridia bacterium | reverse complement strand
CTAGGTTCTTTTGGTATCTCATAACCATTGGTATTACTGGTTTGTATAGGATTGCGGTTATAATATCTCATCTCCTCACTAAATACACATCCACAATATTTTTGCATATATAATCCGTTCATCTTTTGCCTCTTCATGGCCTTTCCAAAATCCTACTCGAAAATCTCTATATAAAAAATTTATTCCAAATTCTTTAATATAATTTTCACATATTTTTTTTATGTATTCATGATTTTGATATATGCTATATAAAAGAGTTGTAGTAACAGTATCATATCCATTTAATTTTGCATATTCAAATGTTTTTCTAAGTCTTAATGGATAACAATAATTTACGCATCTTCCATTTAAATCATCTATAGTATTTTTACAAAATTCTTCTAAACCATATTCATCACTATATATTGCATTTATTTTTATTTTTTCAGCATATTGCTTCAAACAATCTAATCTTTTTTTATATTCTAAATATGGATGAATATTAGGATTATACCAAAATAAAGTAGGTTCTATATTTTCATTTCTTAAAGTTTGAATACAATATACACTACAAGGTGCACAACAAGTATGCATTAGTAACTTCATTTTTTTCTCCATTTTTTATTTATTTTTGTATATATAGTAATTAAATTTCTCATCTACTTTTTCTAAGTTTTCTTTAATATACTCTCTAACATATTCAGGGTTCTGCCAATTTCTACTTGAATTATCATCTACTATCATATATAATGCATCTTCTGATAATATATTTTTAATCTGTCCTTGCTCTCCATCTTTTCCTAAATTTCCTTTAAGAAACATATCATAATTTTTGTTATATCTATCAAGTGGAATCATATAAATTGCTGAATCGAAATTTAAAATATATACTTTTTTTTCACTATTTTGTATATACTCTTCTAATTCTATTATATTTTCTTCATAATTTTTACTTATAGGAATATTTTTAAAATGATTTAATTTTGAATAATATTCTATAGAATTATAATTTTTATAAAAATTATAAATTTCAATTAATGCCAAAAATGCAACAATTACACTAGAAAAATATTCAAATAAAAATTTAAAAAATAAAATCTTTTTATTTTTTATTTCTTTTTTAGGAAGAATTTTGTTTATTAAATACATAATTCCAATAAAAGCTGGTATTATTCCAATTAAAAAATGAATATTATCTGAAATAGGAAATGCCACTACAAACATTGATAAGCTTAAAAATAATATAATTATTAGTTTTTTATCTTTTTTTAAAATATTATTTATGATACAAAAAATAAAAAATATTGGTATAAATATAGATAAAAATCTTATTATATTAGTTTCACTTTTTATTAAATTAATATATTCTATTTTATTTGAAAATGTTTTTACACCAAATACAGCATAATCAAAAAAATCTTTTAATGCATTATTTAAAATTAAATAAGTTAAAAATAATAACCCTACAATACCAATTCCTAAAATTCTAATTGAAACTTTTTTTATAATTGCTTTTATATTTTCTTTTTCTAATAATAAATTTATAATTTTATATGTACATATTGAAATACAAACAAATAGTCCTATTGTTTGCTTACTTAAAACCACCAAGCCTCCGAAGGATTCCTATTATTAAATTACTTTTAAAATTATCTTTCTTTTGATTTAATTCTAAATATATTATAATAAGTGTTAAAAATAAAGAAAAATAATTATAATCTATACATAAATTATCTTTTGTTATATAAAAAATAAATAATAAAAATAATAAATTTAAATTTATATTTATTTTTAAAGATTCATTTATCTTATATAAAGTAAAAAATATGGATGTACAAAGTATTACTGCTAAAACTCTCATTACTAAAAGTTCATTTACTGTTAATGATAAAATAAATCCTGAAATAATAGCTAATAAAGGAGTTTGTACAATATTAAAATCTCGATATGGAACTAATCCTTTTGAAATACAATTTGCAAAATTATAATTCCATATTTCATCTAAATCACCTATATATTTTGTAAAAATTTTAGAACTTACTAAAATAGCTAAAATAATAAATAAAATTATTTCTTTTATTCTTTTTTTCATTCTATACTCCTAATTCTTTTTAGTATCATTTTTCTCTTATTAAAAATACTACAAATTATTATTCCAAAAACAAATATCATAAAAAATATATCTTGATGACCACCTTCTGAATATATTAGAAAGACAATATTTGCTATTAAAGTTAAAATTTGCATTTGTATAATAAGCTTAATTGTATCTGACTTTTGCCAAATTATAAAAGGAGTCAACCACATAAAATACCATGGCTGAAAATTAGTAATTAAAAAGAATAGAAAACATACAACAAATCTGAAAAATGATTTTACTTCTTTATTAAAACTTATTTTTTTTGAAATAAGAAGAAAAATACAATTTATAGTATATATTATTACAAAAAATATTAGTGAAAAATTTTTTATAAAATTCATAGTTTCATATGATAAAGAAAAATATTTTAAAATAATATAATATAATCCTTTTGCATATCTTTCTCTTTGAGTTATCAAGCCCATAAAAACATTTATATCTTTTAGATATAAAAAATATGGAATTACTAAAAATATTAAAAATAATATTCCATATTGTATACATTTTAATATTCTAATATTTATATTTTCATTTCTAAATTTATATATTACAAAAAGTGGTAAAAGTAAAATAGAAAAATACTTTATGTCAGTAGCCAAAGATAATGCTAAAATTGATAATACCAAATTATCTTTTTTAAGTAATAAATATAAAGATAATAAAATGAAAAAAACTATCCAAATATCATTATGAACATTAGCAATTCCCTCAATCAATATAAAAGGATTAATCCCATATAATAAAGGAAATATTTTCTTTTTTGAAATTTTATATAATAAATAACAATTTCCAATATGTATTAATAAATTTATAAATTTAAATAAAAGTAAACCTATATTTAATTTTCCAAAAGATAAAAAAGATATTACACTACAAATAATTGTCCAAACTGGACCATATACAGATGTAGTACCAGCCCAAAAATTTTTATATCCTTTTTGCATTAATGTATCTTTAGATATATCTATATTATTTTCATCAAAATAAGATTTCATATCCACATAATATGGATTTTGATGATATTTTGAATTTAATCTTCCAATTCCCAAATAATAATAAATATCTGAACACCAAAATGGTAGAATAAATAAAAATATTATTCCTATAATAAATGTAAAAAAATATATTTCTTTTATATCTTTAAAAATTTCTTTTCTTTTTTTTATTATTAAATAATAAAATATTAAAAAAGCTATTAATAGTATTGTATAAACTAAAGCTTGAACTGTTCTACTTATATTAAAAGAAAGCAAAAATCGAAATTCTAATCCTCCATCAAAATCTGATGAAAATCCATTATTTATTAAATAAATTAAAGAAGGAAGAAAAAAACATATTGAAACAATTATCAAACCCAACTTTAAAAATCTATAATTATTAGTGTTTTTCATAATATTCTCCTAAAATTATTTATTAAATTCTAATCCATAATGCTCATAAGCAAGAGGTGTTACTACTCTACCTCTAGGGGTTCTAGATAAAAATCCAATTTGCATTAAATAAGGTTCATATACATCTTCTATTGTTTCTACTTCCTCATTTACAGAAACTGATAGAGTTTCTAATCCCACAGGTCCACCTTTGTAATTGAATATAATAGTTTCTAGGATTTTTTTATCTGTATTATCTAACCCTAAATCATCTATTTCTAATTTATTTAAAGCTATTTTTGCTATTTTTAAATCAATATTTCCATCAGCTAAAACTAAAGCATAATCTCTTACTCTTTTTAATAGTCTATTTGCAATTCTAGGAGTTCCTCTAGATCTTCTAGCAATTTCATAAGCACCTTCATTATCTATATCAATTCCTAAAATTGTGCTTGAACGTTTTACTATTGTTGTTAAATCTTCTGGAGAGTAAAGCTCTAATCTAGATGTAATTCCAAATCTATCTCTAAGTGGTGTTGATAATGAACCAGCTTTTGTAGTTGCACCAATTAAAGTAAATTTTGGTAGATCTAGTCTAATTGCTCTAGCACTAGGTCCTTTTCCTATCATTATATCTAAACTATAATCTTCTAAAGCAGGATATAAAATTTCTTCAACAGTTTTATTAAGTCTATGTATTTCATCAATAAATAAAACATCATTTTCTGAAAGATTTGTTAAGATAGAAGCCAGATCTCCAGGTTTTTCAATAGCTGGACCTGATGTAATCTTTATATTTGAATTCATTTCATTTGCAATAATATTAGAAAGTGTAGTTTTTCCAAGTCCTGGAGGTCCATATAATAAAACATGATCTAAAGCTTCTTTTCTCTTTTTTGCAGATTCTATATAAACCTTCATATTTTCTTTTACTTTTGTTTGACCTATATATTCATTTAATGTTTTAGGGCGAAGTGATAATTCAACTAATTCTTCTTCCTTATCTTTTACACCTTTTTCAAATATATTATCTTCCATATATAATCCCTTCTACTAAATACCAGATTTATATTCTAAATTCTCCATAAAATCAAATAATTCTCTAACTCTTTTTAATGTAATCATTGCTGTTTTTTGATGAGGGCTTTTTGGCTTTGCTTCAATAAGTTCATTTTTATAACAATTTTTCCCCATCTTATATATTAGATATTTACAATCCATATAATTATAATATATTTCAAATCCATTATCTAAATCTTCCCAAAACATTTCAAATGTATATCCATCTTTTACATCCATTAAGCTATATTTCCCTTCTTTATTTTATCATTTCATCAAATTCTGCTTCTGTAATTACATTTACTCCCAATTTTTGAGCTTTTTCAAGTTTACTACCACTATCTTCACCTGCTAAAACATAAGTAGTTTTTTTAGATACTGAAGATGATGCTTTACCACCAAATTTTTCTATAATTTCTTCAGCTTCTTTTCTTGAATATTTATCTAAAGCACCTGTTAAAACAAAAGTCATTCCTTCAAATCTACTATCTACTCCAGCTTCTACTAAAGCCTCCATATTTAATCCTAATTCTTTAAATCTTTTTATTAAATCTTTTGTTTGATCTTGCTCAAAAAATTCATAAATGCTTTGTGCCATAATTTCTCCAACATCATTAATAGATGTTAAATCTTCAATACTAGCATTCATTAAATTATCCATTGTTTTATATTTTTTTGCTAAACTCTTTGCTGCTTTTACTCCAACATTTCTAATTCCAAGTCCATTTATCAATCTATATAAATCATTATTTTTACTTGAATTTATACTATCTAATAAATTTTGAGCAAATTTCTTTCCATTTTTCTTAAGACTTGCAATATCTTCTAATGTTAATTCATATAAATCTGCAATATTATTTATTAAACCTCTATTTAAAAATTCTTCAATTATACTATCTCCAAGTCCTAAAATATTCATAGCATCTCTTGATGCAAAATGTATTATATTTCTATATTGTTTTGCTGGGCACTCTACTCCTAAACATCTAGTAGCAGATTCGCCTTCTTCTCTCTTACAATCAGCTCCACAAACAGGACATTTTGTTGGCATTTTAAATACAATTTCATTTCCAGTTCTTTTTTCTTTAACAACTCTTACTACTTCTGGAATAACATCTCCTGCTTTTTGAATAACTACAGTATCACCTATCATAATATCTTTTTCAATAACAAAATCTTCATTATGCAAAGTCGTTTTTGATATTGTAGAACCAGCAACTTTTACTGGCTCAAGTATAGCCATTGGAGTAATAACACCTGTTCTTCCAACTTGAAAATCAATTTGTTTTAATATTGTTTCTTTTTGTTCTGGTGGATATTTATAAGCAATAGCCCATTTAGGTGTTTTATAATTTGTACCTAAAATTTCTCTTTGTTCTAAATCATCAACTTTTATAACTGCTCCATCTATACCAAAACTTAAGGTATCTCTATTATCTCCAATTTTCTCTATTTCTTTTATTGCTTCATCAATTGTTTTTACATAAACTCTAACTGGATTTACATTAAAACCTAATTTTTCTAAATAATTTAAAGATTCAATATGAGATTTAAATTTTAAATCATCAGATTTTTGAACATTAAATATAAAAATATCTAATGGTCTTTTTTCTGTAATAGTACTATCTAATTGGCGTAAAGAACCCGCTGCAGCATTTCTAGCATTTGCAAAAAGAGCTTCTTCATTTAATGCTCTTTCTTCATTCATTTTTTCAAATTCAGCTTTTCCTATAAAAACCTCGCCTCTAACTGTAATATCTATGGCTTCTGTTAATTTTTTAGGAATAGATTTTATTGTTTTTAAATTTTCAGTAACATCTTCTCCAACTAGTCCATTTCCTCTAGTTGAACCTCTATAAAAAATACCTTTTTTGTATTCTAAACTACAAGAAAGTCCATCTATTTTTGTTTCAACAACATAAGATACTTCCATATTTTCTAAAGATTTTTTTACTCTTTCATCAAAGGCTCTTAGTTCATCAAAATTAAATATATCTTGAAGACTTTGAAGTGGAACTTCATGTTCAACTTTTACAAAACCTTCTTTTACTGTTCCACCAACCTTCTGAGTTAATGAATCTTTTGATATAAATTCTGGATATTCCTTTTCTAAATTTTTAAGCTCCTGCATTAACATATCATATTCAAAATCTGATATTTCTGGATTATCATCATCATAATATTTTTTAGCATAATAAGCTGTTTTTTTATTTAATTCATCTATTCTTTGTTTTGCTTGTTCTTTTGTCATAAAAATAAATCCCCTTTTAGTTATCTTTTAATAAATCTTTTCCACCTTTTATGTAATCCCAGCCTGAGAATATTGTTGCTATTATTGATATAATTAATAGTACAGTTACTACAATATTTAATATAAATTGTGGAGTTGTCATAAATATACCAGCAGATGATTCTAACATTTCAGATTCTTTTGCAACTCTAAATATAAAATCTCCAAATTTAAATTTATCCAAAAAAGCTAAAATTATTACAACCATTTGTGTAACTGTTTTTAATTTGCCCCAAAAAGATGCAGCTATTACTTGACCACCTTGTTGAGATGCAATTAATCTATATCCAGACACAACAAATTCTCTAAATAAAACTATTATTGGAATCCATGCTGGAATTTTATCAAAATCAACTAAAATTATAAAAGCAGATAATACTAAAATTTTATCAGCAATCGGATCTAAAAATTTTCCAAATGTTGTTATTAAATTTTTCTTTCTAGCAATAGTTCCATCTAATTTATCTGTTATTGATGCAATTATAAAAATTAAATCTATTATTAAAAATGAAATTGGTATCCCTAAAAATTCTCCTGTAATTCCTAAATAAGGTATAATTACCATTACTGGAACTAAAAATATTCTAAATAAAGTTAATTTATTTGGTAAATTCATTTCTTTCCTCCATTTTATCTATTACTTGTATTTTCATCTTGAAAAATATTTTGAAATTTACTTCCAATATCAATCAATTTTTTTTCTTCTTCATTGCTTTCTTTATTTATATTTTCATTGTTTTCAGATTCTTTATTCTTCTTTTGTAATATTTCTAGTTGCTCTATAAGAGACTCTAAACTACTTAAATCTTTTCCAATCATTTCAAAATCATTTGAATCTAGCGATTCTTTTAAATTACTATTTGCCTTAATTATTGAATCTATTAATGCATCTATATCCTCTGCATCATAAAAATCTAATTCAACTGAATAATCAGAATATAAATTAGATATAGCTTCATTAAGCGTATCTCCCATTGCTAAAACATTTCCAGATGCTACAATAATTTTCTTTAAAGTAGGAATAGATTCATCATCATTAAGCATTACCTGATATACTTTTTCAACATATAATAAAGTATTTTCTATTGGAATTATTTCCATATCCCTAATAAGTTTTGTTCCTATAGTATTTAAACTTTCTAATTCTTTAGAAATGCTTTCATCTTGGTCTATTTGATTGTTAACTTGAGATATTCCAGCTATACTTGTATTTGAATCAAATTTATATAATGTTAATTCATTTTTACCACTACTACAAGTTCCAACTAAATATGCAGTCATACTTTGTTTTCCATATTTATTATAAGTTACCATTAAGCCTAAATTTGGTTCATCTGAATTTTCTGTTTTAACATATGTGAAATATGGTGAAATCTTTGAATTTTTATTAGTAGTCTCTGTTGATATTTGCCAAACGTTATCTCCTCTATATAAAACATCTTCACTAGTACCATGATATAAATTAATAAGTTCTGATTGTACATCAAATAAAAGTTTTGGATAAGTAAAATGTTTTGAAATATCTTCTGGTATATCTAAACTAGTTTTTGTAAATAAGCTTGGATATAATTTTTGATAAGCTTGAATTATAGGATCTTCTTTATCCATAATGTAAAATTCTGTAGTTCCATTATAACTATCTACCAAAACTTTAACAGAATTTCTAATGTAATTTATCTTTTCACCATTTTCACAATTTACAAATTGAGAATATGGATATTCTTTTGATGTTGTATATCCATCTACTACCCATACTAAATTTCCACTATCTGTTATAATCATATATGGTTCATCATACATTAAATTTGGCATTAAAGTTTTTATTCTATCAAGAACATTCCTTTTTGTAATAATTTTACTATCTTCGTTCAAATACTTAGAAAAGGCAAGCTTTATATTATGGTCTCTCAAACCTATTACTAATCTATCTAAAAATCTATACTTGGCTCCAGCAGAGCCTGAATAATTATTCTCCTCTTTTTGTGTTGCTGAAATTAAATAATCATATTCTTTACCATAATTTGAATTAACAATAATATCACTTTCATTTTGTTTACCAAAATAAATTCTAGGTTGTTTTACTAAATCTTTTTCAGATTTTATTATCATAGGATATCCATTCTTATCTAATTTTGAAGCTGAACTTAATAAAACAGAATATCCATGAGTATATTCATAAGTTAAATTGTTATATGTTCTATTTTTTGAAATTATTTCTCTAGGAGTAAGATATACTAAATGGTTCTTTCCATTTATATTATATAAGCTAAGTCTACTATTTTTATAAGAGTAATACATACTATCTTCTTGTGTTTGCTCTAAAGATTGTTCTATAACATCTTTAGTAAGTAATGGAATATTTTCTATAAATTCTTTATTTTCTTCTACTTGACTACTTGTTATAGTTTCATAATTTTCTAAGTCAACTTGATCAATATCTATTCCATACGCTTTTTTTGTATAATCTATGTTATAACCTATATAATCTTTTTCCTTATCGAATTCATTAAATCCCATATATATATAATCAAAATATAATCCCACAAAAAATAATACTACTAAATATATAGGTATTATCAAAACAGATATAACACCTTTTTTAAAATCATGTTTTTTAATATTTCTAATTAAAAATAATGCAGAAATAAATATTAAAATACTAAATATTCTATATCCAATAAATTTTACTGTAATATCAGAACTTCCTGCTCCTATTAACTCAGTTTTATCAGTATATTTTATATTTATTAAATCACCGTGTTAAAATATTTTGTGAATTTGTCCAAATATATACGGAACAAATTAAAACAATTATCAAGCCATTAAAAACCATTTGTTTAAAAAATAGACTTTTTTTAAGTAAATCTCTATCTACACCATTTAAATAAACATTAAATGTTATAACATAATATAATGCAATATATATTAAATTTAAAGCAATTATTTCTATTGAATAAACAAGTAATTCTCTAATGAATGGAAATATAAACATATAATAACTTATATCATTATTAAAAACTGGATCATTTATACCAAACCACGCTATATTAGAAAACAACATGAATTTTTCTGATAATATTGATTTAGCAAAAAAACTAGTTATAATAGCAATAATAAAAGCAATACTTTTATTTGGAAGCTTTGGAAGCTCTAATTTATCATCATCAAAAAAAGGCTTTAATCCTTTTTTTATAATTAAATTTGTTATAAAAAATATTATAAATATTACTATAAAATTAATTCCAAAAATACTATATTCTATTTTTAAATTTTTAAAGAAAATATCTAAACTATTATTATCTATTTCTTTTATTGCTAAATATTTTCCTCTTAAAGAAATTATATTTCCTAATGCAAATAATAATAACGCAAAAATTACTAAAAGAATTCTAATTAAAGAACTATTTTTTTTCTTTTGTATAGTTTCTTTAGATTGATTTTCTTCCATAATCTCCTCCTATATTATTGCATCTAAGAATTCATCAGGATTAAATACCTCCATATCCTCCATTTGCTCTCCAACTCCAATAAATTTTACTGGAATTTTATTTTCTGAAACAATTCCTATAACTACACCACCTTTAGCTGTTCCATCAAGTTTTGTTAATACAATGCCTGTTATATCAGTAGTTTCTTTAAAAGCTTTGACTTGTAAAATTGCATTTTGACCAGTTTCTGCATCTAAAACTAATAAAACTTCTTTAGAAGCTTCTGAAAGTTCTTTATCTATTACTTTATTTATTTTTGCAAGTTCATCCATAAGTGGCTTTTTATTATGAAGTCTTCCTGCAGTATCACATATTAAAACATCAGCACCAAGTTCTTTTGTTTTCTTAATTGCCTCAAAAACTACAGATGCAGGATCTGCTCCCTCTTCTTTTTTTATTATTGTAGCTCCTGCTCTATTTGCCCAAATTTCAAGTTGCTCAACAGCTGCAGCTCTAAATGTATCGGCAGCAGCAACTACAACCTTTTTTCCATCCTTTATTAATCGATTAGCTATTTTACCAATAGATGTAGTTTTTCCAACACCATTTACTCCAACAACTAAAATTACAGAAGGCTTTGTTTCAAGCTTTAAACTCGGATTTTCTACCTCTAAAATCTCTTTCATAATAGATTTTAAAGCTTTTTTTACTTCTTCCTCATCTTGAATTTTTTCTTTTTTTATTTTATCTCTTAATTTATTTATAACATTAACAGAAGTTTCCATACCAATATCAGACATAATTAAAACTTCTTCTAATTCTTCTAATAATTCTTCATCTACTTTTCTAAATGTACTAAATACATTATTTATTTTTTCACCAAATGAAGATTTTGTTTTTCCTAAACCCTTTTTTAATTTATCAAAAAATCCCATATTTTAACATCCTTTCAATAATTGTAAAAAATTAGCACCTATTCTTAAAATTTATATCATTAAATCGGTGAAAAATCAATATGTTATATAAAAAATTACAATGAACCAGATGGACGATGAACCAAAGAGACGTAGGAAGTGGGAAAAGAGAGACAAGGGGACGGAGATTTTGTCTATGTTGAAGGCCAAAATCTCCGTCCCCTTGTCTCTCTTTTCCCACTTCCTACGTCCCTTTGGTTCACAGATGCTATTGTAAATTTCCATATAATGTGTTAAAATTGTAGTTAAATTAGCGTTTTGCTATATAATTTGAAAGGGGCTTATACCATGAATATTAAAAACTTTGAGAAAATCCTTATCAAGACTTTGACAGAGCGGATGACTCAACACCTCATTGAGCTTGCTGATGCCTCAATTGAAGTAGGTGTAGATGAATACATTGAGAAAGGCTACATAACGCTTGATTTCAAAGGTGAATTCGATTCTTCGAATGATCGTGCGGAAGCTAACAAATGGCGAATCGATTTATGCAAAAAAGGATTAGGATTTGTAGCCTATCGGACTATCTCTGATATTTCATGGAGTAATATGGTTCGATACCTTGAGAAAAATGGTTGGCAATACGAAGTGCAAGAGTTTGAGGGAAATATCTTTATGCATATCGTAAGAATGCCATCTAGATTTTTTGAAGACTATGAAACAAAAAATGCGGAATAAATGTACAAACATTGAAGCACCCAAATTAATTAAGGAAAAAACTCTTGGTTGTAAATACAACTAGGAGTTTTCTCCTTTTATCATTTATGAATTCTCTATAATCTCAATTTTCCCATCTTTAGATATACATTTCATAGATTTAACGTTTGGATTAGCTAAAATATAACTTGTCAATTCATCTTCAATTAATGTTTTTATATTTTTCCTAATAGGTCTTGCACCATAATTTTCATCTTTAATTTTATCAACAATTTTTTCTACAACACTTTCATCAAATTCTATCTTAATGCCATTTTTATCTAACCTATCTCTTAATTCTT
>CANRGN010000057.1 GCA_947630235.1 uncultured Clostridia bacterium | reverse complement strand
ATGTATAGATGGCTTAAATAAGTATACAGTTGTAGCAGTAAATGATCAGGTATATGTTGAAAAAATAGATTAAAAAAGAATCAAATGAAGTTAACTAAAAGGGTACATTTTAAAAAAGAATATAGTATAGAAGAGATAATGAATATTACGGGATTAAGTATGGAAGAAGTGAAAAAGCAAATAGAGGAGTATGTCAATTAGAAGGAATATAAAAGATAAAGAAATTAAACAAATATGTAGTTGTAGCAGTAAATGATTAGATATATTTTTGTAAAATAGATTAAAAAAGTGAGTCAAATGTAATAGAACTGAAATGTTTTATGAATTTGGCTCTTTTTTTATGTAAGTAATGAGAAATTTCGTGAAAAAGTATTATAAACATAAAAAGTAATAAAAACTTAATAAGAACTAAAAAAACATAAATCCGTAAGTCCTTATGGATCAATTGAAAAAAAGGAAAATTAACAAACAAAGTTTTTTGTGCTAGGATAAGATGTAGTGAAATATTTTATAAGTTTTATAAAAGAAGATAAAATCTTGCTTTTTTATAACAAAGCAAATAGATTAATAAAACAAAATAAACAAGTACGAGGAAAAAAGAAATATAATAATAAAAAAATATGGATAAGAATGGAGTTTCTTTTATTAGACCAAAAATTGTTTATTTAGCAAAGAATTTATCTACACCACTATTGTGAATTTAAATAATTGAGCTATGCGCATTTTTAATGTATGTAGATAGAATTTATACTCTTTTGGTGTTTTATGAGAGTGTATATGTAAAGGTTTATAGGTAAATCCATTATTAAAAACCTAAATATATTATACAGGGATTGGTTAGAATATGAAAAAGAACATTAGAAAAGTTTTTATTGTTACAGTGATTTTACTTGTAGTAGGTACATCAGTAATTTATGTAGTAGGAGAAATAATGAAAAATAATCAATGGTTTAGAAGAGAAGAATTAACTCAAACTGCTAGTGGTGAAAAGTCAGAAATGATGGCTGATGTAAGTGCAGAAGAGGAAGAAATGAGTGATGAGGAAAAAATAAGCAAAATGAAAAAATTGTCTGAAAATTGGGATAATAATAAGGTTCATACTGAAAATATTAATTTATATAACGAAAAAGAACTAACAAGTGATAAAGAACAAGTTCAAGTGCCAGTACCAGTTCCAGTAGGATATACAGCTTCAGATGTAGAAGGAGAGAATACAGTTGATGGAGGATTTGTAATATATGAAGGAGAAGAACCAGTCACAGGAAAAAGTGATAGTGAACCTGTAAAAACAGCCAAAAAAAACAGAAATCAATGGGTTTGGGTTCCAATATATGATGCAAATGAAATATATGGTACAGATAGTAATGGCCAATTGCATGGAAAACTTTATGATTATTCTTCAAATAATAAAAGAACACCATACAATTGGAGTGAAGAAGGTGATTTTATGACAATGACTAGTTCGTTTAGTTATAAAGAACCAGCTTTGTTAACTGATTATGATAAAGATTATCGTTTAGGAAATTATTTAATTGAAGAAAATAGAGAAGAATTAGATAAAGATATTCAAGAAGATTTTAAAACTACAATTGAGAGTATAAAAAAATACGGAGGATTTTATATAGGAAGATATGAAACAGGTGGATTATCAGGAGAAGCAAAAGTAGTTAAACAAAATGAAGATATATCTAATCAAACTTGGTATACGATGTATGAAAAAGGTAAAGAATTAGGTGAAGAAAATGATAGTATTGAAACCAGTATGATTTGGGGGTGCTTGTGGGATGCAACATTACAGTGGTTGATAGATACAGATGCAGCAACATATGATGAAGTAGGAAAAAATTCAAAGGATTGGGGAAATTATGCTAATGTAAGTTTCCAATATGAAGATATGAGTGGAAACATTGTAAGCAAAAGAGGTAGTAAAATAATTCCAACAGGAAGTAGTGAGCATAATAATAAAAACAATATATATGATATGGCAGGAAATGTCTATGAAATAACTCTAGAGGCTTATTCGAAAGCATGCCGAGCTTATCGAGGTGGCTATTACGTTGGCAATGGTATAGATTCAGTATGCTACCGTAAATATTATGGCCCAAATAACTTTTTCGATGATTGTGGGACTAGGTTAGCACTTTTTGTATGTTTGAGTCCTCAATCCGATGTACAATAACTATTCTGGAACCAGTTTTTAATATCGAACTATGACAGGTGTTAAAATTGTGTGGCTAAAAAATACATAATTACAAGCTTAAGTTTATAATAGGAAGATAAAAATAAATGTGTTATTAATTTTAAATTACAATTGTTAAATAATTAACTAATTGTTTTGGATGGGATGGTTGATTAAAAAATAGAAAATAAATTTGTAAATATTTTTGCATAAATTATTGATTAAATGAAAATTGGATAAAACAAATTTTTAAATTTGAACAAAGGAGGAAAAAGGGGGAAATTATACTATGAAAAGAAATAAAAAAGCACTCTTTAATTATGCAAGTTTGATTACATTTATAGTATTTTTAGCAGTTATGTTATTTATGACCTTTAATAAAAAGGTTGAGACTAATAAGAAAAATGCGATAAATCCAGAGATCCTAAGATCTATGGATTATGAAAATGTAGATGAAAATGATTATAATGTAGATAATTGTCAATATGTACAATTTAGTGCATTTTTTACAAGGGATTTAGATAGTGATGGTAAGGCTGAAAAACTATTGGGAACTTGTAGAAATGTTAATGAAAAAGATGTTTTATACATGGATTTAAATGTTATTTCTAGTGGTTATATAAAAGATGCAAAAATAGAAATAAATGGAGCGAATTTTGACTATAGTATGGCAATGGTAAAAGATTCTGTACTTAAATATAATTACATAGATAATGATGTAAAAACAATAGAATTAAATCAAATAAATGCAGGTACACAAAAGCTTATTATAGGCAATATTATATCAGATATTGGAAGTAATAAAAATAATTATAGTAAAGAAAGTACTATAAAATTATCTGGTATACATGTTAATACAGGAAATGGTAATGTTGAAACTAAATTTGAAAAAACAATAAAATTACAAGTTGATTGGCATGGTACAGCTAAAGCATCTTTTTATTCTTCTACTAATAGCTATTATTATTACTATGATGATATGAACACAGATACAATTTCATTTGGTTTTAGATTGGATGAAATACAAAAAGAATTAATTTTGAAAGAAAACTTTGCAACAGTAAAAATTCCAGATATAGAAGATTGTAAGCCAATAAGTGCTTCTTGCACAACTAGCGGAGTTACATCTAATTATGATTCAGATACACAAACTTTAACTTTAAGTAAAAGCAGTGTATGCGATGAAAGTACTGGTAATATAACATCAACATTATCACGAAGTAATACATATACAATAAAAGTAACTTATCCTAAAGAAGCTTTTGAAAAAATTAATACATATAGAGTATTAACTATTCCTGTAACAGGGTGGTATACAGGATATAATTATTATAATGAGAAAGAAGGTTTTAAAAATCCAGAGAAATCCAATGAAGTAAGTGGAAATGTTAGAGTTATTTTTAAAGAGAAACCAGAGGAAACTAGTAAACCAAATAAAAATTATACATCTGAATTTTATGTGAGTTTTGTAGATAAAAAAAGTAGTTCAAGGAATTATAGAAATGTAATATCTAAGCAATACTTAATTAATTTACTTTATAGTGATGAAGAACGAACTAATAAAGAATATGTTGTTAGATGGGAAGCTGTAATAGGTGATTTAAATGATGTAGATTCTATAGTTATGAGTGAAACTAAAAAGAAAGATAATGAACATTATGGTGATACTTGGAATGCAGATGAAGTAATGGATGAATATATTACTAATACTGGTATTTATTTTACAGATGCAACTGAAATGCTTGGTGAAAATGGACAAATTAGGGTATATGATGCCGATACAGAAGATTTGATTCACACATTTACAAGTAGTGAATGGGATACATATACAAGAAGTAAGCCATTTAAATATGATAATGCTGTTAAACATATTAGAGTTGTTACTACTAATGCAAAAAAGGATACATTTTTTAATGTATATAATGTAAAAGAATTTGATGTTGGTAAAGTTTTAGAAGAGATTGAAGAAGATAAGATTAGAGATACAAGTATTGTACATACATATTTGACAGGAACAACAAGAATAAAAAATAGTGAAGAGGAAGTTAAAGAAGTAGAGGCAGAAAATGATGAAGTACAAAAAACTGAAGAAGCTGAAAAAAATGAAGAACAATCAAAATATACAGAATATACTGAAAATGTACAAGATGATGTAAACTTTATTTCTGAAAAATCTTATGCAACAATATCAATAGATAAAAATAAAATTACAACACAGGAAACAAGTTATAATCAAAAAATTTTTATTGATACTATATGTGATTATACAGGTGATTCTAAATGGAAAAATGGTGTGTTTTTAGTAGAATTACCAAAAGAGATTATTAACTTAGAAATCAATAAAATTGATACAAATAAAAATGATGTAAAAGTAACAGCACATGAAATATTAAAGAATGGAGAAAAAATTTATTTACGTATATTTACAGAAAATAATACACCAGATACATATAAGATAACAGTAGATTGTAATATGACAGCTGATCCACGTAATTCTAATTCAAATAATAGTGCAACATTATATTCAATTAATGAATACTGTATGGATTATTATACTTCTACAGCTGATATTTATGATACTGATAATGATAGTAATTTAAAAGAACAGGTGGGTAAAAGTCAAACCAATATGAGTTTTCTTTCTCCAACATCATTAATAACACTAGAAACAATTTCAGATTATGATGATAGTGAAAGTATTACAATTGCACCAAATGTTGCAGAGGTAGAAAAAACTAAAGGACAAGCAACAATTAATGTTAATGTTACAAATAATTACCCTAATACAATAAGTGGTGTGAAAATTTTAGGAAAAATTCCTTTTGAAAATAATAGTCATATTTTAACTAATAACTTATTAAATTCTCAATTTACAACTACAATGGATGAAACCGGCATTAAATTACCTGATAACTTGAGTGATGTGGATGTTTATTATTCAGCTAATCAAAATCCTACTAATGATTTGGCAGATTTAAATAATGGATGGAAAAAAATTGAAGAATTTGAAAATCATAATAATATAAAAACTTATCTAATAGATTTTAAACAAAACGAAATAAAAGTAGGTGACCAGTATAATTTTACCTATACAATTAATATTCCTAAAGATGTTAGTTATAATTTAGTATCATATAGCAACCATACTGTATATTATAAATTAAATACTGATGGTGGATATATAGAAGGATCAACAGAGCCTGATAAGGTGGGTGTAAGAATTGTAAAAAAATTTGACTTAGAATTAAATAAATATAAAATTGGAAAAGATTTAATTATACCAGGAGTTACATATGCTTTAAAATATAATACTGAAAATATTAATGGAAAAATAGCGGAAAATATACGTACTTTGACAACAGATGATAGTGGAAAAGCAATATTGAAGGATTTAAATGTTGAACAAGTATATACATTAGAAGAAATAAAAGTTCCTAATACTTGTGAATTAAACAAAGAAGTTATTGTATTTAAAATAGATGATGAAGGAAAACCAGCTTTTTATGATAAAGATTTAGATGATGATAGTAAGATAAATACAGAGAATGAATTTAATGTAGACAATAAAATAAGTGGAACAGTTGAATCTAAGAAAACTATAAGAGAATATGAATTTACTAATGACAAGACTTTACATATTAATTTAGAAGATGAGGTTAAATATAAATTAGAAATTAATAAAACTAAAATTTCTAGTGATGTAACTATTGATAATGTTAGATTTAAGCTACAAGAAGAAGGCAACGAGGAAATGTATAGAATTGTCAAAACAGTTGAAGGAAAGGCTGTTTTAGAGGGGTTATCTTTAAATACAAAATATACATTAACTGAAACATCAACACCAGCAAAATGTGAACTTAATACTGGTAAATTGGTATTTACGTTAACAAGAGAAAATGATGGAGAATTGAAAATTAATACAGATGATACTAGTTTAATAAAAGATAATAAAATTTCTGTAACAGAACTTGAAGATAGCTTAACACCAGTTGTTAGTGTTAAAGTAGAGAATGAAATAAAATATTCCTTAGAGTTAACTAAAAATGATACAGAAAGTAACTATGTAAGCAAGGTTCAATTTAAAATTAGTGGAAAGAATTTTAAGGATAGTATATATACTACTTCTACAGAAGGAAAAATTCTTATTTCTGGATTATCTGTAAACGAAGACTACACTTTAGAAGAAATAAAAGCAGAAGGATATTATTTAGATAAAAGTGATACAAAGAAAAATACAATAACATTTAAAGTCGAAAGGCAAGGAACATCTTTAAATGTAACAAAGTGGGAATTAGGAAATGGATTCAAAAATACTGAAAATAGCAAGGATACTTTGCCAGATAGTGATGGAAAAGATGTAAGACAAAAGGTAACAAAGGCAACTATTGACGAAAATGATTTAGATGCTAAAATAAGTTTTAACGTAACAAACGAGAAGATACCAACATACAATTTAAAATTGAAAAAAGTTAATGATAAAGGGGAACCACTTAAAGGGGCTCAATTTAATTTAAAATGTGTAGATTATGGTATAGAAAAAACAATTACTACTGATGAAAAAGGAGAAATTGATTGTGGAGAGCTATATTTGTTTGTAAAGGGAAAATATTTCTTAGCTCAATATGAACTGCAAGAAGTATTTCCACCAGAAGGTTATAAGATAGACCAAACAGTGTTAAAATTTTATGCAGAGAAGGATGAAGATGATAAAGTTAAAGTAATAATAACTGAAGGTGCAGATCATATAAAAGTAAGTACAGATGGTGTAAATAATACAGAAAGTGAAAACAAAGAAGATATAGATTATTTCAATAGTATTAACGCAGAAAAGACTAATGATGGTAGTGATACTAAAGATAATAAAGCAATAGAATTATTAGGAGATGAAACTGGTATTACTTTAAAAATTTTAAATAAGCCAATTTTCAAGTTAGTAAAAATAGGAGAAGATAATAAAAAACTTGCTGGGGCTAAATTTAAAATCTCAGATTTAGATGATAAACCTGTGAAAAGTACTGATGGTAAAGTTGTAGGAGAAACAATAACAATAGATGGTAAAGAGTATAAAAATGTTGTAATCACAAATGAACAAGGTGAAATTTCTATTGGATTACCAGAGGGATTATATAAGGCAGTAGAAGTTCAAGCACCAGAAGGTTATGAATTACCTGAAAACGAAAAGGATAGAATTCATTATTTTGGTATTGGAAAAAGTCAACCAGCCAAGACAAGTGGGAAGTTAGAAACTCTAGAATGGGCAAAATCTGTACAATCTAGTTTAAATAGTGAGTTAGTAGATGCGGTTGCAACAGGCGATGGTGGAATTGTGGCAGTTGGTACTGTAAATACACATCCTGATGTTGGAGATGAAAGTGGACAAAAACATACAAGTAGAGGAAACAAGGATGGTATAATTATTAAATATGATAAAGACGGAAATGTTGAATGGAGCAAAATTGTTAGCGGTATTAGAAACGAGGAATTATCAAGCATAGAAAAAACTGATGATGGTGGATATATTATTGGTGGTTATATAAGTAGCTCTGAAGTTTATTTGGAAGAACAATTACTTGATGATATAGAATATCATGGTAATAAAGATGGTCTATTACTAAAAATTGATTGCTCTGGAAAGTATCAATGGTCTACCAATATTGGAGGTAGCGGAGATGATAATGTTAATTCTGTAGCAGTTTCATCAACTGGAGAGATTGGAATTATTGGAAGCTATACAAGCCCAAAACTTAATATAGACTGTAAATGTTCAGATTGTGAAGGAAAAGAAGAATGTGACTGTTCTAAATGTTTAAACAACCAAAATAACATATTAGAGAAAAATGCATTTTTAGTAGAGTATTCTAGTCAAGGAGAATTTAAATGGTGTAATAGTATAGGAGGTACAGGTAATACAAGTGGTGTAGCTATTACAGCAACTCCAAACGGCTTTGCTGTTGCAGTTAATTATATAGGAACAATAACTTATGAAAAAAACAGTTCAAGTACTTTAGATGGTGAAACTACTTATACAGATGGTGCTGTAATTTCATACTTATCAAACGGAACAGCACAATGGATAAAAAGAATTGGTGGAGATAATAAAAATGAAACTTTATACGATATAACTACAGATGGTGAAGGAAATATAATTGTTTGTGGTGCTTATGGTGGTAGGATAGATAAAGATAATGTTTCTTTAAATACAAATGGTAAATATGATGGATTGATTGTTATATATTCACCAAATGGAAATGTTAATGAAACAGTGGAACTAGGAGGATCAGATGATGATGTTATTTCATGTGTTTCAGTCACTGAAGATGATGGTATTGTATTTGGTGGTTGGTATTATAGTAGTAGTATAAGTTTAATAAATATAAAATCAAGTGATTTGACTACATCAAGTATTTCATCAAATTCAGGAATTGATGATGGATTTATTGGAAAATTAAATAAAAACGAACTTAATAATTACAAACTAAATAGTTATTCTTTAATAAAGGGAGATAAATATGATTCTGTAAAGGCTGTTGTTGAGACATCTGATAATGGATATGTAGCTGTAGGAGAATATAATAGTTCAAATACTACAGTATTTGATTACAAAAGTGATACACCAGAAACTGAAATGGTAAATAATTCTCTAAATAATTCAAGCAATTCATCACAATTTGACGGATTTGTAGCAAAATATGGACCTGAGGTTATTGACTCTGCAATACCAGACGCACAGAGTATTGAAGTTAAAAATAATTTAAAACAGTATAAGATAACTACTGAGTTAGGTAAAAATTTACAGGGGAACAAAGCTGGTGGAACAATAACAATTAATGGTGATATTAACGAACATAATGCGGAGGAAACAAATATTTTTGTTGAAAATGTAAAACACGGCAAGAATAATACTAAAAAAATAACATTCAAACCAAAAGAAAATTATTCAGTTACAAAAATAACAGTAAATGATGAAGAAATAGAATTTACTTCTGATGAAAGCGGAAATGTTGTAATAGATGCAGATTACTTCACAAATATGGATGAAGATAAGCATATAGTGGTTACATTTTCAAGCAACAGCTATATTATAAAAATAAAGAAGGTTGGAGAAAGTGAATCAGGTGAGGAAAAACCACCTCTTGCAGGAGCTGTATTTGAAATTAAGAAAAAAGATGATGACGTTTCAGAAAGTGCTGAAAATCAAACAGATGATGAAAATAAAAAATATACAGCAACAACAAATGAAAAAGGTATAGCAGTAGTTGAAGTTAAAGAAACAGGAACATATGAAATCACTGAAATAAAAGCACCTGAACATTATGTTTTATCAAAAGAGTCAAAGACAATTACTATATCAAATGATAAGAATAGTGAAGATGGAAATAATGAAATTATAATTGAAAATAAAAAATGTACAAAAGTAATAACTCATCATTATTTAAAAGAAGAACAGGGAAGTGAAACAAAACGTAAAGTAGCAGAAGATGTTATACAAGAAGGAGAACCAGATACACCTTATACAACGAGTCCATTAACGAATTTAAATGGTTTAACATTAGAAAAAAGAGAAGATGTAAAATCAGAAGAAACATACGATATATATAAAACGCCAACTAATGCTAGTGGTAATTTTCCAACTGAAGGAGTTATTGAAGTAAACTATTATTATGAACCAATTCCAATCAAGTTAACGATACACCACTACATAGATGGAACAGAGAAAAATGTTGTATATAATGGAAGAGAAATTAAAGATGAAGTTATATATACAAATGCCAAAGTTACTTTTAACGAAGATACAAAATACACTGTTTCTGCAAAAGGTTCATATAAATTAAATGAAAATATAAATTATAACTGCATAATATCAGATTATAATTTAACAAATATAATAAACTCAAAACTAGATGAAAATGGTGAATCAAACGAAGTAGATGAATCTGATATAAACGACATATTTGAATATAATACAGATGCAGAAATTACTTATTACTACACTCTAAAATCACATATTATTACAACAGAAATTAAACAACATACAGAAAAAAGAACAGATAAAGAATATAATACCAAAGTTGATGTATCAGCTGATGGAGGTACTATAACAGGAGATTACACGAACGAATATCCTCAAGAAAATAGAATACAATTTGTTGAAGAAGTTCTTCAAAAAGAAAATGCTAAAAAAGTAATTACAGTAAAACCTAATTATGGATATAAAATAAAATATATAAAACTTATTACTACAGATGATAATAAAAATGAAACAACAACTATGTTATATGGCAAAGAAGATGCAGAAGAAAATACAGAAAATGAAGAAGATGAAAGTGAAAATCCAAGTGGAGAAGATCAAGACAATTCAAATGAATCAGAAGCTGGAGATACAGATGAAAGCAATCCAGATATAGTTCAAAAAGATAATTCAACGATTGCAGTAACTGCTTTTCAAAATGTAGTAGCAAATCATCATGTTATAGTAGAATTCGAGCCAATAGAGGGAGAAGTTGTGGTACATCATATGATAAGAAATAATTCACAAGAAGAATATAAAGAACATGAAAGTTCAACGATTCATGATTTAATTGGTGAACATTATCAAACAGGTCAAGCTGATATACCGGATTATAAACTTGTTGAAAGTTCAGAAAATACAAGTGGTGAATATACTGAAAACAAAATAGATGTGTACTACTATTATGAATTAGAAGAATATGAATATACAGTAGAATATTATTATGATAATATAAAAGATGAAAATAAATCATATACCAAATCAGCAAAATATGAAGATAAAATAACAGAATATGAAAATGGAGATAAAGAAGGCTACAAGTTATTAAAAGTAACTCCTACAAATGATGAAGGAAAATTAGAGCTAACGATTTCAGATGATAAAACTAAAAACATAATAAAAATTTATTATGTAAGCGTATTTAATATAACAACAGAAATCAAACCTCATACAGAAACTAGAACTAATAAAGAAACAGGACAAAAAGAAGAAAAAACTGTAGATGGTGGAGATATTTCTGGAAAAGATGAAAATCCTTATGAAACAGTAGATTATAATTCAAATGCAGAACACGATATTGAAATTACACCAGATGAAAACTACATCATAAAATCAATAAAATTAATAAGTACAAATAGAGCAAATGAAAAAACTGAAACCATAATTTATGGCGATGGTGCAGTATCAAATGCAGAAATTAGCTATACACAAGCTTCAAACGGAACAATAACATTAAGTAAGTTTAAAGATGTACAAGCAGACAAACATATTATTGTAGAATTTGAACCACTTAAAGGAACAGTAATCGTACACCATTATATAAAAGGAACTGGGGAAGAATTTAATAACGAACCAGTAAAAGCTCCAACAGAAGAGGTTGGAAAAGTAGTAGAAAATGAAATTTTAACAGATTTAATAGGAGAACCTTATGAAACATCTGAAAGTAAAGAAATATCACACTTATGCGAATTTGTAAGTAGCTCAGGTCCAGTAAGTGGAGATTTTGGTAAAGATGAAATAAATGTTTACTATTACTATGACATCAAAGACTATGGTTATAGAGTAGAATACTACTATGATGGAATACTAGACCAAAATAAAACAGATACATTTGAAGCTGAATATAAACAAGAAATATCAACATATACAGAAAAACCAGAACCAGGATATGAAAAAGAAAAAGATGAAAATGTACCTTTAATAGTAAGTAAAGATTTATCAAAAAATGTAATAAAAGTTTATTATAGACATCAATACAATATAACAACAAAAGTAAAAGAACACACAGAAAAATATGTAGATGGAACAGTAAAAGAAAAAATAAAGGGAGGAAAAATTTCAGGAGATTCTTTAGATTCATATGAAAAAATATTTAAAGATCAAAATAGTACAAAAGAAATTATTATAGAGCCTGATAAGGATTATGAAATTGTAAATATAACAATTTCTGATGCAAACGAGGAAACAGATGAAAAAGAAGTACTAGACTACAGTGAGTTAATAGAAGACGGAAAAGTAACTATTCCAGTAGGATATTTCACAAATATGCAATCAGATAAACATATAGAAGTAGAATTTAGAAAGAAATCAAAAGTGATAGTAAAATATCTTGAAGAAGAAACTGAAAAAGTATTATATCCAACAGAAGATGATAAAGATTACATAGAAATTCAAGGCTATGAAGGCAAAGAATTTGAAACAGAGAAAAAAGTAATACCATGTTATAAAGATTCAGATTTAGGCATTACAG
>CANRGN010000056.1 GCA_947630235.1 uncultured Clostridia bacterium | reverse complement strand
TTAAATGCAAAAATTGAAATTGCAAAGCAAATACAAATAAATGAGGTAGGAGTAGGGTTAGAAATTATTATTTAGTAATTTTATGTAGATTTTATTCTTGACAAAAATTAGTAGATTTGGTAAAATAATTTAAGTTAATAAAATAGTAAAAGATGACACATGTAGTGCTTATGCACATAAATCTGATTACAGAGCTTTTATATGTTTTAATTAGATTTATGTTATATAAGTTTTATATGTGTTTTTTTTTGTGCTTTTTGGCTGAAAGGAGGAGAAAAAATGCCAAAAAATAAGTTTCAAAAAATGATTTTTGCTTTAATTACTGTAGTAATAACTGTACATGCTTATGTATTTTATAGTTTATATGTTGTAAATGGAAATACTTTAATGTCAGTAAATGGAGCAAGTAGTGTGTTAGAGGCAATAAGTAAACAAGGTGGAGTTATGATGTTTGGACAAATGCTTCCAATATGGGCTGTTATTTTAGTAGAATTTTGTTTAGCATATTGTTTAGAAATTTTTGTTGGTAGTCCATTATCATTTAAAATTGCTACAAAAACATTTGATATGAAAACAACACATCCTGCAATATTTGAAACAGCAATAATATGTTCAACAGTTTTAATTATGTGTCCTGCTATGAGTTTTATTGCAGCATTTTTATATTATCCATATTATGCTGGTTTTCATATATTAACTTTACTTGCAAATTGGTTAAAACTTATATGCTTTAATTTCCCATTTGCATGTTTTTCACAAATATTCTTTATTCAACCTCTTGTAAGAACTATTTTTAAATTAATTTTTGTTAGAGGAGAAAATGAAAGAAGTAATGTTTCTGAATTGGAAGATATTAGAAAATTAGATGAATTAAAAAATAATACTTATAACGAAGAAAATGAAGAAGCTATGTAAATAGTATTAAAATCAATGAGTAGCAATAATGCGTAAGTCCAGTTGATATGGATTTACGCATTATTTTTTTATTCAGTAGGAAAGTTCTCTGTAGATAGGCTGAATAAAAGCATTGCACACAATTTTTGTCAAAATTGGCGCACGAACAATTTAACGTGGACTTTGCAATATATTTTTGCAGTATGACATAAGAAAATGTCCACTATTGTTCTTTAAAATTTAGGAGGATATTAAGATGAAAGAAAAAAATAAAATGGCTGATAAGCCAATGAAAACTTTGTATTGGACTATGGGATTACCAATGGTTATATCTATGGTTTTACAAGCATTATATAATGTTGTAGATAGTATTTTTGTAACTAATATGGGAGAAGATGGAATAATTGCTAATCAGGCATTAACACTTGCATTTCCTATTCAAATATTAATAATAGCAGTTGGTGTTGGAACTGGTGTAGGGTTAAATGCACTACTTTCAAAAAGTTTAGGAGAAAAAAATCAAGATAAAGTAAATAAAGTAGCGGGAAATGGAATATTTTTAAGTATTTTTATATTTATATTGTTTTTATTATTTGGATTGTTTGGATCAAGATGGTTTATTTCATCATTTGCACAAGGAAATAAAAAGGTTATAGATTTAGGTACTACTTATTTACAAATATGTACATGTTTTTCTTTAGGAGCTATTGGGTTTACTGTATACGAAAGATTTTTGCAAAGCACTGGAAAAACATTATATTCTACAATAGCTCAAATATCAGGTGCAGTTACTAATATAGTTTTAGATTATGTATTTATATATCCATGCAAAATGGGTGTAGCTGGTGCAGGTTGGGCAACTGTTATAGGACAATTTGTTTCTTTAGGTATGGCTATGTTATTTCATTATCTATTAAATAAAGAAATAGATGGAAATTTAAAATATATTAAACCTAATATTGAACTAATAAAGGAAATATATCAAATAGGAATATCAGCTGCAATAATGCAAGCTTTATTATCTGTAATGATGGCAGGAATGAATGCAATACTAGTAACAGCTAAAGCAGATCCTAGTATATTAGTTGGTTCATTTGGAATATATTATAAAATACAACAAATAGCATTATTTTCAGCTTTTGGGTTATCAAATACAATAATATCTATATTATCATTTAATTATGGAATGAAGAATAAAAATAGAATTAATGATGCTATAAAATATGGAATATTGGATAGTTTAATTGTTACTTTTGTTTTAAGTTTAGTTTTTGAAATATTTGCAAAACTAATTTCTAGTTTATTTGGTTTAGCTGGAGGAACCTCAAAAGAAATAATAGATATTTGTACAATTGCATTAAGAATAGCAAGTATTGGATATATATTTATGGGATTTTCTGTTGCAGTTCAAGGAATATTGCAATCTATTGGATATGCAATAAGACCTCTTATTATATCACTTTTAAGATTAGTAATATTTGTGTTTCCAGTAGCTTTTATTTTTACTAAAACTCAAAATGTAATAAATCTTGTATGGTGGACATTTCCAATAGCAGAAGTTTTTACTGCAATTATTTCAATTTTCATATTAAAAAAATCATATAAAGATAAAATTAAAGAAATGAGAAAACAAGATGGAATTAGTGTAAGTTGTTAAATTATGAAATAACTTTCTGAAACTTGATATAAGAATTTTTCTTATATCAAGTTATTTTTTATTGCCAAATAATCATTTTTAGTGCATGTAACTATTTGATCGTTTTTTATCATTTTTTCTAATTCAGTAAAAGTAACTATTTTGGCTTGAGCTACTTCTTCTGGTTGTAATTTTAAATCTGATATATTTAAATTATTCAATTTAACCATATAAATATCAACAAATTGTGACTTATAAAGTTCTGTTGAAAGTAATTGAAATTCTTCAGCCTTAATATTTAATCCTATTTCTTCCTTCATTTCTCTTATTGCGGTTTCTAACGTAGTTTCACCAGCGACAGAACACCCTCCAGGTGCTTCCCACATTAAAGGATGAGATTTTAATTCACATCTTTGAGTAAGCAATATTTTATTATCGGGAAGTATTATAAAAACTTCACATCCTTGATTAAATTCTCCTGATTTTAATTTGGTACCTCTTGGAAGAATTTTATTCATAAAATTTCTGTTTTGGTCTAATAAATCAAAATATTCCATTATTTTTTTCCTCCATTATAGTATAAAATATCATAATTAAATTATTAAAGTTTAATATACTTAAACAGTAAAAATATAAGCACAAAAATATTATTTATTATAACATTTTGTAAAAAAAATTCAAGAACTATAAGGTAATCCGCTTAATAAAAATGATCTTTCTGTTTGATATATAATTATTTGAAATAATTTGTTTTTTATTGTATAATTATAACATTCATTAGTATTTGATAGATTTTATGTTTATATCAAAAAATAATGAAAATTCACATAAAAAGAAGTAATATTTAGGAGGAAAAAATGTCTGTAGATGTTGTAATAAGAAGTAAAGGTTTATTTAAGAAAAATTTAAAAATAAAAGATGTTATTTTTGAAAACATGAGATATGGAATTATGGATGAAGCATATAGATTAGTTGAGAATGAAACTGGAAAATATACAGTTGTATTTAATTCATTAGAAATATGTAGAGGTTATGAAATTAGTTTTGAAAAACAAAAAGTAGAATTAAAAATGGCTCTTCCAACAAGTAATTCAGATATAGAATTTTTTTATGAATATGTAAAAAGAATTTGCAAGATTATGAATACAAAGGAATTTGAAAGAGATGGAGAAAAGGGAACCTTTGATAAAATAGATTCATATAAATCTATGGATATTTCTGCAAGTATAAGTGCACTTGAGAATATGGAAGAAAATATTAATAATGGTAATTATACATCTATGTATTTATTTGGTGCAATAAATCCTATAAGTATTGGAAAAAAAGAACTATCAAAGATAAATAAAGATCCAAATAATTTAGGAAAGTTAATGAATAGCCTCCAATCTATGGATGTTTATTATGCAAGTGTTAAAGCATACAAAAGAAATGATGATACAATTTTTGGAGTATATGTATTAACAGAAGATGTAACTAGTGTATTGCCTTTTGAACCTAATTTATTTATGAACAAAGATATAATTGTAAATGATTGGAATATTATATTTTTTATAGATGGAAAAAATTCTGGTGCTATACCATATGATAAATTTATTGAAAATGTTAATAAAGATGAGATTTATGATGATAAAAATTTTATTATTACAATGAATAAATCAGAAATGGAAGAATTGCTTAGTAAATATAAAGTAGAATTATAAAATAATGTTTTATGAATAAGATTACTTCTAGGATAAAAGAAAAAATTAATTTATGGAGGTATGTAATGGAATTAGATTTAGTAAGAGAAGAATTAAATAAGTATGATGATGTAATTAAGAGTTTGATTGCTTTAAGAATGTCTTTAATTCCAATTGTGACTGATATAAAGATAAAAAATAATTTGTCATTATTTCAGTCAAAACGAGAAGATGAAATCTATAATAAAATTGAAAAGTTTTCATTAGAAAATGGAGTAAATAAGGAATTAGTAAAGAATATTTATAAATTAATAATTTCTGATGCGTTGAGAATAGAAGAGATAATTTCTAAAAATGAAGAAGAATCTATTATAAATAAAAATTATGATAACTTAAAGAATAATATAATAAAAGAGAATTTTGAAAAGTTAGATAATATACTTAGCAAAGAAATACCAGATATAATTAATAACATACAAAAAGAAAAGGAGAAATTAAATTTAACTGAAATAGCAACATTATATTATAATCACAAGTTAAATGAATAACTATGTTGCTAAAACTGTTTAATTATGGTATAATTTGCCTATAAATTTTGCTTAGGAGGAATCAATGTGTTAAAATTAACTAGACTTCCAGAAGACCTTATTGATGGCGTGGTAAGCAACCGGAATCCTTTTGAGGTAATTGTGGAAAAACGTACGATTGAAGGGATTGATGAAATACAATGCCTTAGCGTAACACCACGTACCTCTATCAAGATGCACGGAAATAATAGCCAATGGGAGGTGTGGGTAAGAATTTCGCATAAGACTGCTCATATATGCCTTATAGGAGAAGAACACGAATTAGTAAACAATACTGAAGAAAAGATGGTTCTTATGGCTATAAAAGGTCATAAGGATTACTCATATGAAGACCTTGCTGATATTTTTATTAATTGGGGTTTTTCTGTATCTCATGGATCTCTAATTGTTAATTCCTAGTATTGGATACCGACAATTCGGACCAAATTTGGCACAGTATTTTGAAAATACTGTGCCTTTTTCTTTTTACAAAAACATTATTTTTATGATTTATAAGAAATATATTCAAAATATTATGATTATTATCTATTTATGATATAATAAAGAAAAATATTTTGATATATAATAATAGCTAAAATATTAAATTGGCAGTAAAAATTAAAAAATATAGAAGAAATAATGAATATTATTTAGAAAATTTAAATGAATTTAATAATTATATAAATAGAAATTAAAGAAAATGAAAAAGGAGAATTTTATGGTAGATTTACATATACATACAATTTATTCAGATGGAAATGAAACAGTAGAACAAGTATTAAAGAAGTGTGAAGAAAAGAAACTAGAATGTATATCAATAACAGATCACAATACTTGTAAGCAGTACGATAATGAAATATTAAAAAATAACAAAATTTTTAGTGGACAGATAATAAAAGGTGTTGAAATGAATGCAACATTTCGAAATAGAAAAATCGAAATATTAGGTTATAATATAAAAGAAACTAAAATAATAGAAGATTGGTCACAAAAATTCTTTTCAGAAAAAATATTGCGAGAACAACAAGAAAAGTCAAAAAGAAAGTTGCTAGATATATGTGATAAAAAAGGACTTATATATGATGAAAATTCTATAGAAAAAAATATTCCTTTAACAGATTATGTAACAATATATATTTATAAAGAGCTAATGAAGCACAAAGAAAATTATAAAATTTTAGGAGAATTTACGGAATCGTTAAATATTTTTATAAGAAAAGGATTGATGAATCCAGAAAGTGAATACTATACAGGTGATGATGATACTCCTAAACCAATGTATGAAGATGTTATAGATGTAATACATAAAGCAGGAGGATTAGCTTTTCTTGCTCATCCATTTGAATATAGACTTGAAAATATAATAGAATTTATAAATGAATTAAGAAATGAAAAACAATTAGATGGAATTGAATGTTTTCATCCATCAGCTAATGAAAATGAATCACGTATTTTGATGGAATATGCTGAAAAGAATAATTTATTTATTAGTGGTGGAAGTGATTATCATGGCAAAAAGAAGCCAGATATAGAAATAGGTGTTGGAAGAGGTAATTTAAATATTTCTAAAGAATTAATAAAAAAATGGGTAAATTTAATTTAAAATAGAAGATAGTATTTATAAAAAAGAAAACTAATCAAAATTTATGTAAAATTTGACAATGAAAAAATTATATGTTAAAATTAAAAATATATTTAAGAGTTTATCTAGGATATAAAAATCTGAGCGATAAAGAACAATTATAAATAGAAAAATTGTTTACACGAAGTAAGATATATAAAGTCTTGCAAAGGAGTCTTAAAGATTCTTTTGTCAAGACTTATTTTTTTTGGAGGTATGATTTATGGATATTAAAATTAAAAAAGCAATTTTTAATGATGTAAATTCAATAGTTGATATTAAAATTGATGGATGGCAAACAGCATATAAAGGAATAATTGATGATGATTTTCTTCGGAAATATGGATAGAGATTCTCAAATAAAAAAGAAAAAATGATATAGAAAACGGCGAACTTATTATAGTTGCAGAAAAAGAAATAGTAGGTTATTGTTTATATAAAGATTATAATAAAAATCTAGAAAAATATCCAAATATTGATTGTGAAATAATTTCACTTTATGTAAAAAGTACATTAAAAAGGAATGGCATTGGAGACAAATGATGCAATATGCAATAAATGAATTAAAAAGTAAAGGAAAAACAAAAATGATTTTAGGATGTTTAAAAGAAAATTATCCCTCAAGATCCTTTTATGAAAAAATGGGAGGGAAAGTTTTAGATTATAATAAAAGAAAATTCGGTGAAAAAGAATATGAAGTGGTATATTATGAGTATGATATTTAAAGTATGTAAAATGAAAGAGGGAATTATTTAAAATGGAATATAAAATAGAAAATAATTTAAATGTACAAGAGTACAATTTATTAAGAAAATCTGTTGGCTGGGATTCTAAGGATATAAATTTAGTTGAAGAAGCGATAAAAAGCAGTATTATAATAAAAAAAGTAACTATTAATAATTCAACTATTGGTATGGCAAGAGCAATTGGAGATGGAATATATTATTTTATTGTTGATGTTGTGGTTGATCCAAAATATCAGAAAAAAGGTATAGGAAAAATGTTAATTGAATCAATTGTTAGAGATGTAGAAAATAGAACAAATGATGGGCAAAAGTGTAGTATTAATTTAGTATCTATGAAAGGAAAAGAAGAATTTTATGAAAAATGTGGATTTAGAAAAATTTCTTTTGATTATACTGGATATGGAATGATAAGAAGAATTGAAAAATAATAAAGGAGGAATTTAAATAATGTCGAAATTAGTATTAATTACTGGAGGTCAAGCTGTGGGTAAAATGACTGTAGGAGAGAAATTAAAAGATTTAACAGGATTCGCTCTGACAATTAATCATGATAGTCTTGATTTATCAGCCAAAATATTTGGTTGGGGAACACCAGCTCATAAAGAATTATCTAAAAAAATTAGAGAAGCTACTTTTAAAGCTTCAATTAATAATAATGTTGATTTGATATTTACTTTTGTATGGGCTTTTGATTTGCAAAGTGATTGGGATTATATAGAAAGTATAAATAAAATGTATAATGGAGAATTGTATATTGTTGAATTGGTTACAGATTTACAAACAAGATTAGAAAGAAACAATACTGAACATAGAAAAGAAATAAAACCATCAAAAAGAAATATAGAAGAAAGCAATAGAGAGTTAATAAATAGCTCTAAAAAATATAGATTAGAATCTAATGATGGGGAGGTATTTTATAAAAAATACATAAAAATAGATAATACAAATATATCACCAGAAGAGGTTGCAAAAATGATAAAAGAAAAATTTGAATTATAGAAATGAGGAAAATTAAATAAGATAATTTAAATATTAATGGTGGACAAATGTCCATCGTTTTTCTTTTGGTTATTAATTTTTTGAATAAATTGAAACTTTTTAGATTTACATATAATCTTATAAGTATAAGGTATAATATCTGGAGGAGAAGATGGAAGAAAATATTGAAGAATTAATAAATAAAGCCAAAGATGGTAATAAAATGGCTTTTACACAGTTGATTTGTGAGATAAGGCATGAATTGTATAAAATTGCTAGATGTCGTTTATCTTGTGAAGATGACATAGAAGATGCAGTTCAAGAAACAATAATAAGTGCTTTTAAAAATATAAAAAAGTTAAATAAAAATGAATTATATAAAAATTGGATTATTAAAATCTTAATAAATAAATGTAATTACATATATAAAAAGAATAAGGATAGAAATATTTCTTTTGAAAATCATGAGTCTAAAAATTTTTATTATCAAAATGATAAATATGATAAATTAGAAGAAATGGATTTTTATTCTATTTTGGATGGATTAAGTTATGATGAAAGATTGATTTTAACTTTATTTTATTTAGAAGATTATTCTATAAAAGAAATATCAAAAATATTGAAAAAAAATGAAAATACAATAAAAACGAAATTAAAAAGAGGAAAAAATAAAATTAAAGAAAAATTATTGAAAGGAGGAAATTAAATGGATTTATTCGACAAAGAAATTAAAAAAATTATATCAAAAGATATTATGGAACCAGATTCTTATGAAGAAGCAATAAAAAATGCATTAAATAAAAAGAAAAGATATAATTTGGTTCATTTTATAAAAAAAATTATTATTACTATTCTTTCTATTTTAAGTTTATGTTGTGGAAGTATAATTGTATATGCAATCAGTGGTGGAAAAATAGAAGGAGTTCCAGTGATGAAATGGTTAGGAATAAAAATTTCTGATAATTATGTTGATTATAAAGAAGATGTAAATAAAGAAATAAAAACATATAATAAAACCTCTGTAGAATTAGTGTCATCACTTGCTTCGGATTATGTTACTATATTAGAATTTGATGTAAAATTAAGTGATGAAGATAAAGAATATTTGAGATTAGGAAAATGTGTTTATACTCCAAAAGACGAAGAGGATATAAAAGCAGAATTAAAACGAAAAGCAGAAATTGAATTAATAAATGATAAAGGTTCAGCTTCTGAAGAAGAGATTTCACAAAGAGCTGAAAAAATGTATGAAGAAAAAGATTATGATGATTCAAGAATTGAAGAGTATAAAAAATATGTAAATACTATTGAATTAGGTTTTAATAAAGAAAACGATAATGGTTTAGATAATATGCCATCAACAAAAGATTTAGTATATATAGATGGAGAGAAAATAATTTGTAGAAATTATGAAACAGCATTGAAAATATCAGATAATGAATATAAAATTTATCATATTTTTTTGCTTACAGAAGATGATTTAAAAGGGAAAACTAATTTTAATTTAACATTAAAAAATAATATTATTGCTAACTGTGCACAATTAAAATCTGGAGAAAAACCAGAAATTAAAAATCTGTATTTAATAAATACACCAAATAATCAAAGATTTATAAAAATTGACGGAGAGTTTTCTGTTGATTTATCTAAAGATAAGATTTTAAAAGATTCAAAAATAATAAAACCAATAGATAAAAAGTCAATATATAAAAATATTACTGTAGAAGTACAAGAAATAAATGAAAATCCTATACAAACAATAATCAAAACAAAAATATTAATAAAAGGAGTGGATTCAAATAAGAGATATTTTTATAGTGATGATATACATAATCCATTATGGATTGATTTTAAAATTACAGACGATACAGGAAGAGAGCTTACTTCAGAAAGCTTTGAAACAAAGAAAGTTTTAATATATAATGATGGAAAGACTGAAGAATGGGCTCCAGGAGATATTAAAGATATGGCTCGATATAAAAATGGTACATTTGAATTAACTCAATACATAATTTTAGAAAACAGTAATTCCAATAAAATTAAAATTACTCCTTCTTATGAAATTTTAGAAAAACAAACATCCGAAACTAAATATCAAGAATTAGAAAATATTGAAATAGATTTAAAATAATTCTATTTAAATTTTTTGATAAAAAGATACAATAATAACACTACTGACATTTAATCGTGGATTCGTGATTCTTTATTAAAATTTAATTCAACGTGAACTAAAGAAATATATTATAATATGTTGACATAATTTTTTAGAAGTGTTATAATATCATTGTCAACATATTATAAATTTAAATCATCAGGAGGTTTTCAATATGAAAAAATTTTTTTATGTGTCCGTTGTATTTATGGCTTTTGGATTGACTGCTTGTTCTTCTGAAGGTAGTAGTTTACATAATTCTGAGCAAACAACAGATGTTGTTACGACAGAAAGTGTAGAGCAAACTACAAACCTAGAGTCAACTACAGTAGAAACAGAAGATGTAAATCGATTTGAAATTGAGCAAAATGTTGAGCAATTTGTTAAAGAGGTGCTTTATATTGATGCTCAAATTTCTTCAGAAGAAAGAGAGTTCCAAGTGGTAACTAATGACATGATTAATCCTACTTGGATGTGGTCAATGATTGATATAAGTCAAAATGACTGTATGGACAATTATGCTGCTTATTGGGAAGTTTACGTTCCAGAAGAAGCATATGTCATATGGGAGATGGAAAATGGACACTATGCTGTGTCCGAACAATATTCTGGTGATTTAGAATACTGGGATTATACGGGAAAATATTCATATCTTTATACAGGTAGATGTGAGGAGAGTGCAGCTTATTGTTATACATCATGTCAAAATACATACTGGTCTGAGAAATATATAAATATTTCCAGAGCATGGGTACTCCTTGATAATCAACTGTATTTAGCAGTAGAAAATTACGAATCTTAAGTTCTTAGGTGCCTATTTGGGCACCTTTTTTATGTATGATGAGCTTTACACGTACTTATCCAATGAGTCTCTATAAACGAATTAGTAGTAACTTTTTCATTTTGAACATTGACTAATTAAAATTTTACTAATATAATCTAGTAAAATAAAAAAGGAGGATTTCATATGAAAAAATATGTATGTGAATTTATTGGAACAGCTGTGCTAGTGCTATTTGGCTGTGGAAGTGCAGTAGTAGCTGGAGGAGTACTAGGTAACCTTGGAATAGCTTTAGCATTTGGCTTATCAATAGTTGCTATGGCTTATGTAATAGGGAATATTTCTGGATGTCATGTTAATCCAGCTGTATCTCTTGCAATGTTAATTAACAAAAAAATTAGTGTAAAAGATTTTATTCTTTATGTTATATCACAAGTTTTAGGAGCAATGTTAGGAATAGGATTATTATATGTAATTATGAAATGTAGTAATCTTGATATTTCAAAACAAGGATTAGGAGCAAATGGATTTGGTGAAGCATCATTAGTAGGTTTGAATATGATAGGTGCATTTTTAGTTGAAATTATTCTTACTTTTGTTTTCATTTATACAATACTTGGTGTTACATCAGATGAAAGCAAATCTTCAGTTGCAGGAATAGTAATAGGATTATCTCTTACTTTTGTACATATTATGGGAATTCCTTTAACTGGAACATCTGTAAATCCTGCAAGAAGTTTAGCTCCAGCGTTATTTTTAGGCGGAACAGCATTAAAACAAGTTTGGGTATTCATCCTAGCTCCATTTATAGGTTCTGCTTTAGCTAGTATAACATTTAAATTTTTAAATAAAGAAGAAAGTAAATAAAAAAATAATTAAAAAGTAAATTCTATTTATAAGAGAGAAACGTCGGTTTTAGGCGTTTCTTTTTGCTGGTATTTGAAAATCCCCAGTTATACAGGAAGTTCTGGAAATTTTCTAACTATGAGAGAAAAATTCCCCCTTATTTATATATGTTGGTAAAAGTACCACCAAAGTATAGTGTAGCGAGCATCATGGGGGATTTGAATGAAAAAAGTAGATGATCTTTGATAAACATGCAAATTTAAAGTACAGATATGAAAATAGAAATTTTGGTCTCGAGTTAGAACAATCAGGACAGAGATTACAAGCACCAACTTTTCTATCTCTTCGCAAGCATTTAATTTCTTCATAATTTTCGCACTTTCCATAACATTTTTTCATAATGAAAAACTCCTTAAAATTCTAGAAACATCTATGTTTTATTATACAATGTGGAAGTAAATCATTCAACACATTACTTGTGTAAAGTTTACTTCAGTATTAAAATATCATAAACGGAAATTACTTTGTAATTTTACGGATTCACAAAATTTTTGATTTTTTGAAAAAATGGTATTGACATATGTAAAATAGGGTGCTAAAATAGGTCTTGTCGTTAAGCAA
>CANRGN010000055.1 GCA_947630235.1 uncultured Clostridia bacterium | reverse complement strand
GTACAAGTACAAGATCAGAAGATAATGGTACAAGTACAAGATCAGAAGATAATGGTACAAGTACAAGATCAGAAGATAATGGTACAAGTACAAGATCAGAAGATTATGATAAAGCACAATTGGCACTTATAGAAAAACAAATTAGTATGATGTTAGTAGATGATAGATCACCATTATTTTTAAAATTTGTAGAATATCAATCTACACAATCTGCAATTGAACAGGCAGAAAAATTTTTACATAAAAAAGAAGATGATGAGAATTCAAGTAAAAAATATAAAGGACCTAAAGGTTTATATAAAAATTTACAAAAAAAAGCACAAAGATTTAATGAGAATATATTATTGTTTAAAGCAGCAAGATCTCAAAGAGATAATGGAGGAAAAGGAAAAAGACGTAGTATTATAGATAGTATAAGATTGTTGAAAAATCCTGCTGAAAGAAAAGAATTATTTAAAAAAGTTATGGATAAATTAAATAGTGATATAGAACGTATGAAAGCTGGTAATAATCCAGAAACAGATTTTATGAAAACATTAAAAGATAAACAAAATGATTTAACAGATGCTTTTTATTTTAATTTTGAATATGAAAATGCAATGGTTTTTATGAATGGTAAGGAAAAAAATAGAGCAATAGCAGATATATTATTAGAAGAAAAAAAATTAGTGGAGTCTTGTTCAGAAAAAGAATTTAACATATTATTTAGAAAAGGTGAATATTATATTGATGAAAATAATAAAGTAGTAAGAGTAGAAAAAGATGAAGGTGAAATACATAAAATTAAAGCTCAACATATAATTAATGAATTAGATATTCTAGCTAAAAAAAATGACAGACAATTAAAACAAGAAGAAGAAAAATCAAAAAATGATGATAATTATGCTAGATAGTAAAAAAGCCAATTTAGAAATTAATTTCTAAATTGGCTTAAAAAACCTCCTAATTATTAGGAGGTTTTAAAAATTTAATTATCTATTTAATCCTTTTAATCCAGGGAAAATTGCAATATCTTCTAATTGATTTTCAATGTTTAATAATCTATTATATTTTGCAACTCTATCTGTTCTACAAGGAGCACCTGTTTTAATTTGTCCAGCATTTGTAGCAACTGCAACATCAGCTAAAGTAGTATCTTCTGTTTCGCCACTTCTATGTGATACAACAGCAGTATAACCATTCTTTTTAGCAAGTTCGATTGCATCTAAAGTTTCTGTTAAAGTACCTATTTGATTTAATTTTATTAAAATTGAATTTGCTGTTTTATTATCTAGGCCTTTTTGTAATCTTTTCATATTAGTTACGAATAAGTCATCACCAACAAGTTGGATTTTATCTCCAAGTCTTTCTGTTAATTTTTTCCAGTTTTCCCAATCTTCTTCAGCTAAACCATCTTCAATTGAGATAATAGGATATTTTTCAACTAAACTTGCTAAGAAATCAATCATTTCATCAGCAGTTTTTAATTCATTAGTTTTCCAGAAATAATAGCAACCTTCTTTACCAATTTTTTTAGCTTCATCATACATTTCAGTAGAAGCAACATCAAGAGCAAGTTTAACTTCTTCACCTGGTTTATATCCAGCTTTTTCAATAGCTTCAACTATTAATTTTAAAGCTTCTTCATCACTAGATAAGTTAGGAGCAAATCCACCTTCATCACCAACACCAGATGCTAAACCTTTTTCTTTTAAAACTTTCTTTAATGTATGATAAATTTCAGTACACATTCTTAAACATTCTGTAAATGATTTTGCACCAACTGGCATAATCATAAATTCTTGAGTACTAACTGTGTTATCAGCATGTTTTCCACCATTTAATATATTCATCATTGGAACTGGTAATGTTTTAGCATTTGGACCACCAATGTAATTATATAATTCTAAACCTAAAGAATTAGCAGCAGCTTTAGCAACAGCTAAAGAAACACCTAAAGTAGCGTTTGCTCCTAATTTTCCTTTATTTTCTGTACCATCAAGTTCGATAAGTGTTTTATCTATTTTAGCTTGATCATAAACATTCATTCCTTCTAAAGCAGGTGCAACTATTGTATTAACATTTTCTACAGCTTTTAATACACCTTTACCCATATATCTAGAACTGTCGCCATCTCTTAATTCAACAGCTTCGAAACTTCCTGTTGAAGCTCCTGATGGAACTAATGCAACTCCACTAAATCCATCTATTGTAACAACTTCAACTTGTACAGTAGGGTTTCCTCTAGAATCTAAAACTTCTAAAGCTTTAACACTTTCAATTTCTAAATAATTTTTCATTATTTAAGACCTCCTAAATTTAATATTTTATAATATATAAATAATTATAATTTATAAGCATTTTTTGCCACGTAGGAAATTGTATCATAAAAAAATATAATTTTCAAGATATTTCCATAAATTCAACAACATTGGCTATACTAGTTAATTTAATAAAAATTAATGATACGTTATTGTTTTTTTATGATATAATTTTGAAAAATAAAAAAGGAAATTGATAATTATGAAAAAGAAAATTATTTTTATTATTTTAATATTTTGTATTATATCATTTGGAATAATATTTAAATTGAATATATCTAAAGAAAATACAAAATGGACATTAACTCAATATGGAGAAAACCAAATGCCTCAAATGATGTGCTTTACTATAGAAGGTAATAATAATGGTTTAGTAATAATTGACGGAGGATATGAAGACTCAAAAAAGCAAGTAAATACAATTTTATCAGTTGCAGAAAAACATAATAATACAATAGATGCATGGATAATAACTCATTTAGATTCAGATCATTCTGGTGTGTTTTTAAATATTTACAAAAATCACCCAGAAATAACAATAAAAAAAGTATACACTACAAATGTACCTACAATAGATAAAGCAAAAGAGAAAGCTCCATGGGAAGAAGAATGGAAGCAATTTGAGGAATTTTGTTCTTTAAATTTAGATAATTTAACATATTTATATGAAAATGATAAAATTGAAGATATTATAGGTCTAAAATTAAATGTATTATGGGCATATTCAGATTGGGTTTACGAAAATTGTTCTAATTTATTAAATAATGGATCATTAGTTTTTAAATTATATGGTAATGAAGAGAGTATGCTTTTTTGTGCAGATACACAAGATAAAAAAATTGAAACAAAACTTATGGAAAATCATAAAGAAGATTTAAAATCTAATTATTTGCAAGTTGGACACCATGGAAATAATAATTTTTCACAAGAGTTTTATAAAACAGTATCTCCAAAAGTGGCATTTTTTGCTGCACCAGAAGATTTGGTAAATAATGTTTTTAATGTATCTTGGTTTACTGCTGGCACTATTAAACAATGGTTAGAAAATGATGGAGTAACTGTTTATCTATATAATACTACACCAAATTATATTACAATTTTGTAAGGTCGATTAGAAATCGCTCATTTTTTTGAATAATTTTATTAATTAAAGATTATAGTATTTTATGTGATTGTATTTAATAATTAATTGACATTAAAATATTTCTACAAATTTATAGTTATTTATTCATTAAATATTTTAAATTAAAATACTTGAAACGAAAATAATATTATGATAGAATTTGAAAAAATAAATAACATACTAGAGGAAAAAAATGATAGATTTAATTTGTAGATTTGTGGATAAAATTGAAAAATGTTTTTTAAATTTATTTGAAAATATTGGTTTAAAAAAATTTGTAAAATTTTATTTATTACATAAAGGTATAATGAGATATTTGGTATTTGGTGGTTTTACAACACTAATAAACATAATAATATTTTATTTATTTAAAAAAATATTTTATTATTCTACAACTATTAGTAATGTAATTGCTTGGTTTATGGCTGTTTTATTTGCTTATTTTACAAATAAATTTTTTGTTTTCTATTCTCAAACAAGTAAAATAATAGAAATATTAAAAGAAATGAGTCGTTTTTTTTCTGCTAGAATTTTTACTTTAATTTTTGAAACTGTATTTTTAAATATTTTTATAGATTATTATAATTTTAATTCAATAATTATGAAAATAATTTCTAATATAATAGTAATTATATTAAATTTTGTATTAAGTAAATTATATATTTTTAAAGAAAAAGGAAATTAATTATGAAAGAAGATTTTATAAAATTATTAAAAACAATAAAAAGAGAGGGAATAGATGAACTAATAGCTTTTTTGGAAAAAAGTGATTTTTTTAAAGCTCCTGCTAGTACTAGATTTCATGGTTCTCATGAAGGTGGACTTGCAGAACATAGTATGAAAGTTTATGAAATTTTAGTTAAAAAAGTAAATTCTTCTGTTATACCAATTGATGTTTCTAGTGAAACTTTAATTATAATTGCTTTACTTCATGATATATGTAAAACTAATTATTATAAAGTGGATTATAGAAATGCCAAAAATTCTTTTGGAGAATGGGAAAAAGTTCCATATTATACTGTTGAAGATAATATACCTTATGGTCATGGAGAAAAATCTGTTATGATGATAACTGAATTTATAAAACTTACAGTAGAAGAAAAATACTGTATAAGATGGCATATGGGCTTTTCAGAACCAAAAGAATTATATGGTACACTAGGTGAAGCGTATAAAAAATATCCATTGGCATTATTAGTTCACGAAGCAGATTTAGAAGCATCTTATTTTTTTAATTTATAATTTGGTTTATAATATATCTTTTTAAGATTATATATATAAAAATGGAGGTTTAAAATGAGTGATTTAGTTAAGTATTTATTTGAAACAAATGCATTTAGAGTTTGTGAAGAAAACAAACCATTTTGGTACACATCAGGGAAAATAGGACCATTTTACATAAATGTACAATTTTTATATGGAAGTGAACAATCAGCTAATGAGTTATTAGAGTATATTAACAGTATATTAGATAATAAATTAGAACTTCCAACTTTAGTTTTTGAAAAAGTAAAAAATCAATATAATTCTAATAAAATTTATAAATATACAATAGACGAAATGGTTAAATATATAAAAGAAAATATAAATATAGAAGAAATTGATTATATTTCTGGTGGAGAAAGAAGAGATTGGTTCTTTTCAAATATGATAGCTAATTTACTAAATAAAAAACATTTAACAATATATAAAGATTTAGCTTGTGTAGAAAGCAATTCAAATTTTGATAAAAATGATACAGTAAATAATATTACAGGAAAAAAGGTTTTACATATTGCAGATTTAATAAATACTGCAAAAAGTTATGAAAGAGCATGGATTCCAGTTATAGAAAATATGGGAGGAAAAATTCTTGCTTCAACTGTTGTTGTAGATAGAGCTGAAGGAGGAGATTTAGTTTTCGAAAAATACGGAATAAAATCTTTAGCTTTAATAAACTTAGATAATAATTTTTTTAATAAAGCATATGAACAAAATATTATTACAAATTTACAATTACAACTTTTAAATGAATATAGAAAATCACCAGATGAAACTATGAGAAAATTTTTAATTGAACATCCAGAGTTTTTAGAAGATGCTTTAAAATCAGATGAAAAAACAGTAAAAAGAGCAAAAACTTGTATAGAAAATGATTTATATGGTTTAAAAAATAATTAGGAGTAATTAATGTTAGATTTTAAATTTATAGTAGACCCTCTTATAGGTACTTTAATTGGATTTGGAACAAATTATATAGCAGTTAAAATGTTATTTAGACCATATAAACCTATAAAAATAGGAAAATTTACATTACCATTTACACCTGGTGTTATACCTAAAAGAAAAAAAGAGTTAGCAAAATCTTTAGGTAATACTATTAGCAATGAACTTCTTACTAATAATGATATAAAAGATATTTTTTTATCTGAAGAAGTTAAGAAAAAAATATCTAAAAATATAGTTTTAAATTTAAAAAAACAAAATATTTCTTTAAAAGAATTTTTACTAAATAATATAGATGATGAAAAATATAATAAATTAAAAATAAAAATACAAAATTTATTATGTGAAAGAATTTCAGAAAGTTTATTAAGAATTGATGTAGGAAATATAATTGTAGAAGAGGGTTCAAAAGTAGTAAAAGAAAAACTAAGTGAAAATATTTTTGGCAAATTTATTTCAGAAGAAAAAATAAAAAATATGGCAGAACCAATTAAAGAACAAATTGACAATTATTTACAAAATAATATTAAAAATTTAATATTTTCTCAAATAGATATTGAAATAAAAAATATCGAGCAACAAAATGTAAATGGAATTTTAGAAAAATTAGATTTAACAGATGAAAAGTTAGAATATTATATAGAATATATATATGTTAAAATTGTTGAGGAAAAAATGCAATCTATATTTTCTTCTTTAAATATTTCAGAATCTATTGAGAAAAAAATATACAATATGGATGTAAAGGAAATTGAAAAATTATTTATGATTGTAATGAAAAAAGAATTAAATGCGATTGTAAATTTAGGTGCTATTTTAGGATTAATATTAGGAATTATTAATGCTTTTATTTTATAAATGATTAATATAATTTTGACTATTATGGAAAATATGTAGAAGAAAAATTCTGTTTAAATAAAAATCAATCGAATAAATAATAATGTAGTTGTTTACATTAAATTTATAAATTGAATAATCTTTATATATTTTTAAAATTTTGTTTTTTGTAGGAAAATAACTCAGTTTATTAACTTGACCGAGTTATTTTCCTATAAATTCTTTTTGCAATAATAGGTTCTTTTAATACATTTTTAATATAATAAATTATTTGATCTAATTCATTTGAAAAATTATCTGTTGTAAATACTTTGTATTCATTAATCAAAATCGTATTTAGCCTCCATTTCTTGGCAAAGATTTTTAAATTCGGTATAATTTCCTTTTTCAATGTCTTTTAAGCCTTGGTTTATTTTTTTTATAATATCTAATTTAAATTTTTCAAAATCAGTATATTTTTCGTCAAATTTTTTCTCAATTAGTTTTTCTATTTCTTTTTCTTTTGTTTGAATAATTTTTTCATATGATTCGTTACTTAAAATAACTAAATCATTATATCCATTTTTAGTAATAAAAACAGGATTTTTTGTTTCATGACAAATCTTAGAAATTTCATTATAATTATTTCTTAAATCTGCACAAGGTTTTATTATTGGCATAAGTATTCCTCCTTTTTTTTACATATTCGAATTATATCACAATTATGATATATGTCAAGCATTTTTTATAAATTTAATATATTTTATAAATGTTAAATAATGTCAAAATTAAATTGCAAAAAAAAATATTGTAAAAAAAAAAATATTATGATAAAATTTTAACAATGTTTAATAATATAGTTAAGAGGAAAGTAAATGAATAATAAATTTTTTATAAGAATTGCGATTATTACTATGTTTTTGGCAATTTTTGATATTTTTTGTTTTTCTGAAGGTTTACTTAATTTATCTTTATTTGGTGGTGGAGTAGTCAACTCAGTAATTTCAATAATAATCATTTTAGTGAATTTAATAATACTTTTTGTTGAATATAAGTTTTTTACTACATCTACAGAGGCAAAATATGGTTATGATATGGACAAGTTAAAAAGTACTCTAGATTATAAACAAGCATTAGAAAGTTGCAAAAACAAAAAAAGTCCATTTTTAAATGAAATTGATAGAGCTATTTTAGATGTAATTTCTATAGAAAAAAAACAAAAAGTTTTAGAAGAAATATTAGAACAATCAGATAGATCTAATTATAATGCTCTAACAGATTTAGGTAAAGAATCTAAACAATATTTATTTAATAATACTAGAAGAATCTTAAATCGAATTCAAATAGCAGATACAGGAGAAGGAAGCGGAAATTTAGAAGAACATAAAAAATATATTAATACTATATTACAAAAAAACGATCAGATTTTAGTAGAATTTGGAAAATTTTTAACTGAAGTTTCTAGAATGGATGATCCTAATGAAATTATTAGTATTACAGATGTTTTAGAAGATATGGTTGGTGCATTAAAAAAGATTCGTGGAGATGATGAAATAGATGAATTTAAAAATAAAGGAGATATGTAAATATGGAAAAAACAAATAATTCAAAATTTTTATTAATAATATTATTATTTGCAGTAGTTTTAATAGTAGGATTAGTTCTTACTAAGAATTTAGGAAAAACTTCTACTCAAATTTCTGCAGAAAATTCCAAAACAGCTTTATCAAAAGCTTTAAAAAATGTTAATATTAAAGATGTTGAAAAAGTAAAAGGAACTGTTGAGTTTGGAGAGAATAATTTAGATGAAGAACTTCCAGATATAGAAAAATATCCTTTAAGTGTTGAGGGAAATGGAGATATAAATATTGAAATTTTTTCTTCTCCAGAAAAATCTGGGTCTGGTACAGATGGTTGGTTATGTGATGTTGCAGAAGATTTTAATAAAGAAAATATTCAAATCGATGGAAAGACTGTTAGTGTATCAGTACGTTCTGTTGCTTCTGGTTTAGCTGTAGATTATATTGTTTCTGGAAAATATGTACCAGATGCATTAGCTCCATCTAATGAATTATGGGGAGAAATGATAAAATCTCAAAGAATTAATGCAGAAATAATTGATGATAATTTAGTTTCAAATCAGGCTGGTATTATATTTGAGAAAAAAGCATATGATAATTTTGTTAAAAAGTATGGTGAAATGAGTTTAGACAAAGTAGTTGAAGCTACTGCTAATGATGGATTAGCTATGGGATATACAAATCCTTATGCTAGTTCTACAGGGCTTAATTTCTTGGTTTCTACTTTATCAAAATTTGATCCAGAAAATTTATTAAGTGATAAAGCAGTGGAAGGGTTTCAATTATTTCAAGCTAATGTGCCATTTGTATCATATACTACTATGCAAATGAGAGATGCTGTTAATTCAGGTTCTTTAGATGCATTTATTTTAGAATATCAAACTTATATAAATGATGCAGATTTAGCTAGAAATTATGTATTTACTCCTTTTGGTGTAAAACATAATAATCCAATGTATTCAATTGGAGATTTAGATTCAGAAAAATTAGATGTTCTTAAAGAATTTACAAAATATGCTAAATCAGATGAAGCTCAAAATCTTGCAAAAGATTATGGATTTAATCAAAATTTAGATTATCAAAATGATCAAGTTTATGATGGAAATACTTTATATTCAGCTCAGAAGATTTGGAAAGAAGAAAAAGATTCTGGAAAACCTATAATAGCGGTTTTTGTTACTGATGTGTCTGGAAGTATGGATGGAGTTCCTATAAATGAACTAAGAAAATCTTTAATAAATGCATCAGGATATATAAATTCTGATAATTATATTGGTCTTGTAAGTTTTAATAATGATGTTTACAAAAACTTAGAAATTGAAAAATTTGATATAAATCAAAGAGCATTTTTTAATGGCGCTGTACAAAATTTAACAGCTACTGGAGGAACTGCTACTTATGATGCATTACTTGTTGCTTTAGATATGATTTTAAAGAAAAAAGAGGAAGTTCCTGATGCCAAAACTATGATACTTCTATTAAGTGATGGTATGCAAAATAGAGGAAATTCACTTTCTACAGCTACAAATATTTTAGAAGGTTTAGAAGTTCCTGTATATACTATTGGATATGGAAGTGAAGCTGAACAAGATGTTTTAAGTAAAATAGCTTCAATTAATGAAGCTGCTAGTCTTACAGCAGATACTGAAGATGTTGTTTATACATTAAAAAATCTATTTAATTCAAATTTATAAGAAATTTAGTCCAAAGAGTATTATGGCTCTTTGGACTGTTTGTGTAAAAAGGAGTAATATGAAAGATAAAAATTTTTTCAAAAATATTATTTTTTTTTGTATAGGTATTATTTTTGTAATTTTAGTTTTACTTTTATATAATAAAAGTCATTTAGTGTTAGAAACAGAATCAAAAAAATTAGTATCAGAGGAAAATACAGTGATTGAAGAAAATAATATAAAAAAAAATAATCCAAAAGATAATACTGTAAAAACATCTAGTAATGAAAAAAATATAGAAATAAATATAGAAAAGGAATCTGTATGGAATGATAATTCTATGAATTACTCTACGATTCAAATACAAATAAAAAATAATTCTAATGAAAAATTAGAAAATTGGAAATTAGTTGTTTCTACTAATCAGAATTTACAAATTGTTCAAACATGGAATGGAAATTGTAATATTGAAAATCAAAATATTATAGTAAATCCTGTAGAATATAATTCAAAAATAGAAGAAAATAGTGAAATAAAAATAGGTGGAACATTTTCATATAATGGAGATTTGGAATTTTTAGATTATGAGTTTTTTGTAAATGATAGTTTATTAGATCTAAATAAAAGTAATAATTCTCAAAATAATGTTCAAGAAGAAATTGAAGAAAACAAAGAAAATAAAAATGTAAATTATTCAGAAATAAAAATTGATGAAAATTCTCCATTAGATATTCATGGAAAATTAAAAGTTGATGGAAAGAATATAGTAGATAATAATGGTAATAAGTTTCAAATTCAAGGTTTAAGTACACATTCTATTTATGCTTTTCCACAGTTTATAAATTATAATGTTTTTAAATTTACAAAAGAAGAATTAAATTCTAATACTATAAGGCTTTGTGTATATTCTAATCCAGCAGATGGATATTCAGAAAATTTATATACTAAAGTAGATGATGGGGTAGAATATGCTACTCAGTTGGGGTTATATGTTATATTAGATTGGCATATATTAACAGATAATGATCCTAATATAAATAAAGAATCTGCAAAAAAATTCTTTTCGAGGATGTCTGAAAAATACAAAGATTATGATAATATATTTTATGAGATATGTAATGAACCAAATGGAAATGTAAGTTGGGAAACTGTTAAAAATTATGCAATAGAAATGATTAATCTAATTAGAGAAAAAGATGAAGATTCAATAATAATAATAGGAACTCCAGATTATTGCAAAGATTTAAATTCTGTTGTTAATTCTCCAATAAAAGATGTTGATAATTTACTATACTCTTTTCATTTTTATTCAGCAAGTCATAAAGAAGACTTAAGGGATGTAGTAGAAAATGCATATAATAAAAATCTTCCTATAATAGTAAGTGAATTTGGATTATCTGAATATACTGGATCTGGAAAAATAGATGAAGAAGAAGCTGAAAAATGGATTGATTTTTTAAGAAATAAAAATATTGGATATTTGTGTTGGACTATATCTAGTAAAGATGAATCATCTGCTTTATTAAAAACTAATGTATTAAATATAGATAATTTAACAGAAGGAGATTTAAGTCAATCCGGATTGTGGATAAGATATAAATATAATAATTAATTTTTACTTTGAACCAGAGTGACGTCACTCTGGTTCATATAGGATATCTTTCCAATAAATATTTTATTATATCATTAACAGTATAATCATTTATACTAATAAAAATATTCTCATCTAAACTAATCCAAAAAGCAATTTCAAATTTTTCTGAATTATCAACAAAAGTGCTAATTATATCTATCATATCTATTGGATTAGTATATTCTTTTTGCCAGTATAATTTATTATTGATATTTATTTTTTTATTAAAAAATAAATTTAAAAATTTTTCGATTTCTCCACTTTTTTCAGAAAATAAATTTACAGTTGAAAACATAAAAAATCCTTTCTAATTTTAAAATCTTAAGTATATTTTATGTATTTATAGAGAAAATAAATTATATATTTATTGAAAAAAAGTAAAGAATTTACAAACATTTAAGGAGAGTTATGAGAAATTTTTATAAAATATTTTTTATTATAATTTTATTCAGTATAGTATTTACTATTACAGGTTGTTCAGATAAAGAAGAACTAACAGTTGAAAATAAAATTCAAGCAGAAAAAGAATTTGTTAAAAGTGGAGTAGAAATTTTCTTAAAAAAATGTGAAGATAATGAATATTTAAAAGAAGGAAATATTGATTGGGATAATATTTCACAGGAAAATTTAACTTTTATTAATAGTTTCCCAACAATTGAAGCCGATTTAGCTTATGTTAAACTAGATAATAATCAAATAAATAATATAAAAAATATTATTCAAAATATCAATACAAATATTCAAAATAAAGATTTAGATAAAGTTAGGGAACAATATTCTAATTTATATATAGCAATTGAAAATTTATCTTCTGATAGTTTTAAGAATATTAGAATATTGGCTATGCAAATTTATATGAATTCTATTGTGCAAAATAATACTAATTTAAATGAATTAATACAAAATATAGAAAATGAATATAAAAAAGTTGATTTAAATAAAACGACATATATTGAATTAAATAGAATTGAAGAAATTATAAATAATATGAGAAATTTGTTAAATGAAAAAAGATATAAAGATTTAGAAATGTACAGTTTAAGAATTATAGAAATTTTGTAATTTTTGTGTTTTTTATGTGAAAAAAATTGTAAAAATGGATATATGTGGTATAATAGCACTGTATTAAAGGAGGACGAAAGTTTGAAAAATAATATAGGAAATTCCACATAACAAATAAAACCCCTAAAAAAGCGGTTAAAAAAAATTAAATATT
>CANRGN010000054.1 GCA_947630235.1 uncultured Clostridia bacterium | reverse complement strand
TGACGATTATAATAACAATGTTAATAAACCTCTAATTGAGTTGATCAAAATACTATCGAAACATTTGAAACTGCTGAGAAAACAGTTGTTGAAACTTACATAATGAACCTGTTAAGTTGTATAATTTTTAAGTAGAGGATTTTCATACTTATTATGTTGGAGAAAACGATATTTTGGTTTATATACCGTATAAATATCAGAAAGGAAATTTATTGAGATGAATGTTGATACAATACAAGAGTTGATAGATAAGACAGATTATTGGGATATGAGGATACTGGATGTGACAGCATCTTACTTTGGAGATGAAGTGAAAATTTTGATTGAAAATGATGAGGTGACATATTGGAAAATATCCTTTTTATCCTGTTATAAAGTATCTTATAATACAGATGCTGACAGAAGAAAAATTAGTAAAGTAAAAGGTATGAGAAAAAGTCAACTTGGTTATTATGGACAGGATATTACTGTTTGTAAAAGCAATAAGGATAATTTTTACAAGGTTGATTTAGATTTGTCTATTATGAAAATGCATATCGAATGTCAGGACATTTTAGTTGAGAAAATTGTAAGAGATAGTGTTGAATTGTTTTGGGACAAAAATTAAATAAGATAAAAGATAAAATACATGATATATTATATGATGAAGGTATGGATTATCAAGAAGCACTAAAAGAAGCTTTGAATTATTTTTAATTGTAGGTAGGAAATATATGAATTTATCAGAAAAAAATACGATAACGGAATGCATCAATAAGATCAAAGGTGCGAAATTTATAAAAATAGGAAGAGCAGCCGATTTAATTTGGATCGCCATGAAAGGGATCGATGGCAAGGATTATGCGCTTCATATGCAGACTTTTTTTAGATTTTGTAATAATGAAAAAGTATTAATTACTGATATGGATAAATATCAGCCAATATCATCAATGACCGAGAATGAAAACTTTAATTGGGATGTAAAAGGCAATAATTTTTTTGACAAATGGTGCGATGAATTTAATAAAAATTTGTCAGACAATATTGTAATCAAATCTATTGAAATAAACAATTTTGGCGATCTTAAAATTAATTTTAGTAATTCTATAACATTAACTGTTTTTGTTGATACAACCTCAAATGATGAGTGTTGGCGTTTCTTTGTATGGCATGGAAAAGAAAGACATCTTGTCATAACCGGTAGAGGAATTCAGCGTCAGAAGGATAATGTTAATGAATAAAAAAGAAAGAAATTATGTTTCAGAAAACCTTCAAGTACTTGTTGGAACTAAGGTTGCTGATATTAATAGAAGTCATGGAGACATTTGGATCGATTTCATTGATGAACACGGTAAATGTTATATATTATTAATGCAGACTCTATTTAGAATATGTGACAATGAAAAAAATTTGATTACTGACACAGACAAATACAAAAAAAGTGAATCAGAAAGTGATAATGATCTATTTGAGTGGGATGTTAAGGGTGCAAATATGTTTGACAAATGGATTGCCTCCAACAAAAACGATTTATTAAATGATCTTATCGTTCAAAAAATAAAAATTACAGAATTTGGAGACTTGGTGATTATATTTGATAAAAGTATCACATTGACCGTATATTTGGAAGTTACAAATGATACAGAGTGTTGGAGATTTTTTGAAAAAGGTAATGATGAGAAATACGATTTAGTCGTTTTAGGAAATTGTATTAATGTGGATTTGCCTAAATAATATCAGAGGAGTAATATAATGAATTTAAAATATAATCTTCATGACAGTTTAATAGAAGAGCTTAATTATAACAAGGATGAAAATAGGTTGGAAATCAAAATTGAATTATGTAATTGGAAACAGATTGAGTATAAAGATACTGAACCTGAACTTGTTGACATAAGAATAGTGTTTGATGATATACAACAATTTGAAATCAGTGTAAACAATTTCATTTTTGATAGTAACGAAATACTTGAGGTTTTAAACATAGACAAAAATACTATAAAAATTGTATTTAAGACAGAAAATGATGCTGAAACAATTATTATTTCAGCGAAGAACATTTATTATATAGATTAAGTTTTGTTAGTTATAAAGTAGAAAGTGAAATTATTGTTATAAATCTCAATGCAACGGTGAAGAAATCATCACGACATTTGATCATCCGTTCTATGTAAGAGGGCGAGGATTTGTAAATGCTTGCGAACTTTGGGTAGGTGCTCAACTAATTGATGTAAATAACATCATTTTAATTGATTGGGAATGTTTAAAAGAGCATCCAAATTATGATGAAGCTTGGATGAAAGATTAAAAAGTTTAATAGACAAAAACCCAGTCCCTTTGGTTAGTAATTTTTAATCTAGATTAGGAGAAATATAAAAATGGAAGAATATAATTATAAATCACCTAAACAAAAAATAGAAGAAATTGTAGAATCAATTCCAGACCAAAGACCTACTTGTAGAGAAAATTCAAATGAGCAATATAAAAAGAATTTATTTAGATAAATTGTAATTTATGAAAGGAAAAAAAACATGCTAAAGGATGAAAAAAATAGTAATTTTGTAAAAAATCAAAATTCATATAATAAATATAAAACAATCATTAATAATGACATTCTAAAATTATATTATCAATTTACACATTTAAAAAATATATACAGACAAGGATGGTTAACAAGTTTGCTTGGAATAAAATATGAAAATAAAGTTGAATCAGTTGCAGACCATAGTTGGTCAGTAACAATTCTAGCAATGTCCATTATAGAAAAATATGATTTAGATTTAGATATAGAAAAATGTATGAAATTAGCGATGATACATGAATTAGGGGAAATATATGCAGGAGACTTTATACCAAATCAGGTTACAAAAGAAGAAAAACATAAATTAGAAGAAAGAGCGGTTGATGAATTATTAAATAGCATAGAATTTGATAATGATTTCAAAGAATTATGGCTAGAGTATGAAAATAAGGAATCACCAGAAGCAGATTTTATAAAACAGGTTGATAAATTAGAATGTATTTTACAAGCAGGAAATTATGGCTTAAATTCAAAATATATTAAAGGTGCTGAATCAATTACTCTACCATGTTTGAAAGAAATTCTGGAAGAGGTGTATACAATAACTAAAGATAATGAGTTACCATTATGTTTTAGGAAAGATAGCGAAAGTTAAATTGTGTATTTTAGCAAAAGAGAAAGGAATGATTTTTTTTGGAATATAAAATATTAGAGAAAAATGAGATTGAACTACTAGCCGATTTTTGTGATGATGAAAACACAAAATATAATAAAATTGATGTATTGAATTTTATAAATAATCAAAATCAATTAGCATTTATAGTCAAGAATGAAAATAAAATAATTGGATTTGCATATGGTTATCTACAAAAAAGACCTGATGGTAAGAAAATGTTCTATTTGTATGCTATTGATATAGAAAAGAAATATCAAGGAAATGGATATGGAACAAATTTAATGAATTTTATAAAAGAGTACGTAAAATCAATAGGCTGTTATAAAATGTATTTAAGTACAAACAAAAGTAATATATCTGCATGTAAATGTTACGAAAAAATAGGTTGTAAAATTAATGCACAAGATGATGTGATTTATGTTTGTAAATTTTAAATATAATATATTAGTAAGCATAGAAAGTGAGTTAAAGCAGGTGTGTGTGTTACCTTCTACCTTGATTTCTAATCAAGAGTTAGGAGAAGAGGCTATGTTGGAGATTTTAGCATTCCTAGTAATAGGTTTAAAAAAACGATGATAGTGGCTTTACTGATCCAAAATAATAGGAGAAAGAAAAAATATGAATTTTAAAGTATTAGTTGAAAAATTATTTACAAGATTTTCAAGAAATAAAAAATCTTTACCGCAACCTAATAAAGACCCATATGCTCAAAAAGTTGAAGGGATAGATGATTTTGAATTAGGAAGAATGTTTGAGAAATCTATAACACCAGAAATAGAACGAACAATCAAAAGTTATAGTGAAAATGGTAGTATATATAATTATCCGTTGCAAACACAAATATCAGAGCAACACACAATAGAAATAGCTAAAAGATTTTTTGAAAGTATAGATGATGAAATATCAGTAAAGCTAAATGATATTATTAATGGAAATAATATAGATATAAATTTAGTAATGACCCCTTATGATGGAAAAGAAGATGCAAATACTAGTAGTCCTAATTCAAACAATAAACCTCTTAGAGTGTTTATACCAATAAGAGGAGATTTAAGGCAACTATACGAATTAGTACATGAATTAACGCATACTTTAGACATAGATAACGGAGATACTATAACAAGAGAAATATTAGGAGAAGTAGCACCTCAATGTATGGAAAGAATGTTAGATACATTTTTATTAGAAATGTCTGATGAAGAAATGGCAAAGTATGGATTTGACAAATCTGTTTTAGAAAAAGATATACAAGATAGAAGAATTACAACTTTTATATCAAGATATCATAATACCCAAGCATTAAATAGAGGAAGAGGAAATCGTGTGATAGATTCAAGATATATGCTAGCTCAGATATATTCAGCTCATTTTAATAAATTTGATGAAAAAAGTAAAAAGCCAAAAATCAAAGATTTTATAAGTTGTGTAAGAAATGATGATTTTGACGGAGCAAATAATGTTTTTGGATTACAAATGGATAGAAATAATAAGTTGCAAAGAGGACTTTATATTAGTGATACGATGGAAGAAATCAGAACGATAGTTGTACCCAAAAATAATAAAAATGATTTAAGTGTTGAAAAGAACATTAATTATAAAGAACAAGAAGAAATTAAATAGTAGATAGAAATTATAAATTATTAGATTAATTGGTTAGTAATTTTTAATCTAGATTAGGAGAAATGTAAAAATGGAAGAATATAATTATAAATCACCTAAACAAAAAATAGAAGAAATTCTTAATTCCGAAGATATTGTAGAATCAATTAATGAGAATATTAATAATTTATTAGAGATAATACCAGAAATTAATTATATGATGGGATTTGAACATAGACATCCTCATCATCATTTAGATGTTTGGCAACATACTTTAGCAGTATTAAATAATTTAAATACAAATGATTTAGAAATAAAAATGGCAGCTTTATTACATGATATAGGTAAACCATTTTCATATCAAGATGCTGAAGTCAGACATTTTTATGGACATGCAGAGGTTTCCTATGAAATGACACAAAAAATATTAACAAGATGAACTAGAAAAAGAATACTAAATTTATGTTGACAAACTTTTAATGCTATGTTAATATAAAAATATGTTGAACATAGAAATGTTCTGATGAAAGGAAAATAGATTATGAAGTCAATATTTTTAAACAATAAAATGCATCATCATCGTAGGAGCTTGTAACTACTAGAGTTATGTATTAGTAGGTACAGGCTAAGTGTTCTGTGCCTACGATAGTTTAAAAATATACACTTTAAAAGACATATATAAAACTATTTGTAGGAAAAAAATTCTATAAATAGTTTTTTTATATGTCTTTTTTGTTTTTAAATATACTTCATAATCTATTTTTTATTCAAAAGGACAAATAAAATTCGAATTTTAAATAAAAAATTTAAATATTGAGGTGAAAATATTATGAAAAAGAAAATGTTTATTATAGTATTAATTACAATTATAGTTTTTGGAATTTTAATTGGAGGATTTATTAAATTTAGAAAAGAGAATTTAAATGATAGAGCTAATATGCTAATTATAGGATTAGACGATAGTTTCCCACCATATGGTTATAGAGATGAGAATAATGAGATTGTAGGGATGGATGTAGATTTGGCTAAAACTGTTGGAGAGAAGATAGGAATGGAGGTTAAATTTCAACCAATTTCGTGGGCATCAAAAGAGCAAGAATTGAATAATGAAAATATAGATTGTATTTGGAATGGATTTGCATATAGTCCTGATAGAGAGAAAACTATGACTTTATCTAGAAAATACTTAAAAGGTGAAATGTATTTTATGTTAAAAGGAGATAGCAATATAAAATCTCAAGATGAATTAGTAGGTAAAAAAATTGGTGTACAATCTGGATCTGTGCAAGAAGCAGATTTAGAAAAATCTAGTTTTGGAAAGCAAGTTGAAATTGTACCTTATGCAGACTTTTTAACAGCTTGTATGGATTTAGAAATGGGCGGAATTGATGCTGTATATACTTCTAGTATATATGGAAATTATATAATTGAATCTAAAAGTAAAGATTATAGGACAATACCTTCATATGATATTTCTACTGCAAGTGGAAGTGTAATAGCATTTAAATTAGGTAATGTTGAATTAAAAGAAAAAATAGAAAATGCATTAGTACAGCTTGAGAAAGAAGGAAAGTTAGAAGAAATATCTATTAAATGGTTAGGAGATTCTATGATTAAATTACAGGAGGAATAGATTATGGAAATATTAAATTTATGTAAAATATTGTTTTCTGGACTAGGTACAACATTAATTATTTTTTGTATAACATTATTTATTTCTGTTCCTCTTGGAGTAGTAGTGGCGATATTAAGAAATTCTAAAAATAAAATAATATCTCGAATAATAGCATTATACATTTTAATTATTCGAGGCACTCCTATGATTCTTCAAATAATTTTTGTATATTTTGCACCATATTACATATTTAGAATATACATAGATAGATTTCTTGCAATTATAGTTGCATTTGTAATAAACTATACAGCATATTTTAGTGAAATATTTAGAAGTGGAATAAATAGTATTCCAAAAGGACAATCAGAAGCAGCTTGTACATTAGGTTTAAATATGTTTCAAATATATATATACATAATATTACCACAAGTAATAAAAAAAGTATTACCTGCATCTTCTAATGAAGTTATATCTTTAGTAAAAACAACATCACTTGCACAAACAATTGGAATTGTAGAAATGTTTAGTTTAGCACAAAAACAAGCAAATTATTTATTTTCTATTATACCTTTAATACTTGCCGGAGGATATTATCTAATACTTGTAGGAATAATCTCTATTGCATTTAATAAAGCTGAAAAAAGATTAAGATATTATAACTAAGGAGGAAGCAATTATGAAGGAGATTTTGAAGGTAGAAAATTTGTGTAAAAAATTTAATAAAGAAATAATATTAAAAGATATATCATTTTCATTAAATGAAGGTGAAACATTATGTATAATTGGACCAAGTGGATCTGGAAAATCTACACTTTTAAGATGTATTAATAATTTGGAAAGTATAGATAATGGAAAAGTTATAATAGATAATAATTATTTAATAAGTTATGTGAAGAAATTAAATAAGAAATTAGCTCAAAATATTAATACTACAATGGTATTTCAAGATTTTAATTTATTTCCTAATATGAGTGTTAAAGAAAATATTATGTTTGCACAACAAAAAGCTTTAAGAAGAGGGAAAAAAGAAGCAGAAGAAATAGCAATAAAGATGTTAAAAAAGATTGGACTAGAAGAAAAGCAAGATTTTTATCCCTGTAATTTATCTGGTGGGCAAAAACAGAGAGTTGCTATTGCAAGATGTTTAGCAATAAATTCAAAAATATTATGTATGGATGAACCAACAAGTGCTCTTGATCCAGAGCTTGTTGGCGAAGTATTAAAAGTTATAAAAGAATTATCTAAAGAAAATAAAACAATGATAATTGTTACTCATGAAATTGCTTTTGCAAAGGAAATAGCAGATAAGATTATATTTATGGATAATGGAAAGATAATCGAAAGTGGTAAAGATGTTATAGATAATCCAAAAAATGAAAGAACTAAAGCTTTTTTAGAAAGATTTAATTATAATAAGGAGGCTAAAAAATGAATATAGAAAATATCGAACCCAAAGAAGTATTTAAGTATTTTAAAGAAATAAGTGATATTCCAAGAAATTCATCAAATGAAGAGGGAATAAGAAATTATATTATAAATTTTGCAAATAAAAGAAATTTAAAATATTATACAGATGAATATTACAATATTATAGTTACAAAAGAAGCAGATGAAAAATATAAAGAATATGATACATTAGCATTTCAGGCTCATTTAGATATGGTATGTGAAAAAACAAATGCTTCGGAGCATGATTTTAATAAAGATCCGATAAAATTAATTATAGATGAAGATTATATTAAAGCAGATAATACAACACTTGGAGCAGATAATGGCGCAGGAGTTAGTATAATGTTAGCTCTTTTGGATAGTGATATAAAAGCACCCAAACTTGAATGTATATTTACTGTTCAAGAAGAGACAACTATGATTGGTGCAAAAAAAATAGATGTAAATAAAATAACTGCAAAAAGAATAATATCATTAGATTGTGGTAAAGAAGGAAGGATGGTAATAAGTAGTGCAGATTGCATGGAATGGTATGGTAAAGTAGATATTGAATATGAAGATAATGTAGATTTAAATAATTACAATATATATAAATTAGAATATCCAAATTTCAAAGGTGGACATTCTGGAGGGAATATTGCAGATAAAGATAGAGGTAACCCAATAAAACTTGGTATAGAGATTTTGAATAAAATTGGAAATATAAAAATAATAGATATTTCAAGCAATGGAAAGGTAAATGTAATACCTCGAGAATTCAAAGTATTATTTGCAACTGAGAAAAATAATTCAAAAATAGAAAATATAGAAAAAACTATAATTGAACAAAAGCTGAAATTTAGTAAAGAAAATATTGTTTTTGAAAAAATTGAAAATATAAAGAATAATATAAAAATAATGAATGAGAAAACTTCAAAAAGAGTAATAAATTTCATATATAATTATAAAAATGGAGCTCTTTCTTTTGATAAAAATAATAATTATATACTTTCTGCAAATTTAGGAGCAGTAAATATTTTTGATGGATATATTAGAATAGATTATTCACTTAGAAGCAATGATATTAAACTTAAAGAAGAATATATAGAAAACTTGAATAAGCTAGTAAAAGATAATCAAATAGAAATTATATGGTCTCAAGAATTATATGGATTTGAACCTAATTATGAATCAAGCCTTATAAATAATGTTAATAAATTATATGAAAAGATTACAGATAAAAAAATGGAAATGATAATAACTCAAGGTGTGCTTGAAGGAGGCTTCTTTAAAAAAAGGATGGGAGAAATAGATTATATTGCAATAGGTCCAAATACTTATGATGTACATTCTCCATTTGAAAGATTATCTATTTCTTCTATGAAAAGAACATGGGAATTAGTAAAAGAAATAGTAGAATTAGATTTTAGAGAAAAATATTGTTGAAAAATATAATAATATATAATAAAATATTAAAAATAATAATCCTGATTATGATGAAAAAGAGAAAAAGAAAATTTTACAACAGAATACGAATTTTTAAATAAATTATTTGAAAATGATTTAACAAGATTAAAAGATGAATATGACATAAATACAAATGATGGTTATATCGAAATAAAAGATTGGTTTAATAGATATTCAGAGCTTGGATACTATGGATATGAAATTACTGATAGTGTATGGGAAAATAGTGTATTATATTAAAATATAGACAATTGGACGGAGTTTTGTAGACAATGTGATGGGAGGAAAATAGATGTTATTATATTTATCATCATATAAATTAGGAAATAGAATTTCATATTTAAAAGCGTGGATAAAAGAAAATGGTAATAAAATATTACTAATTGCAAATGCAAGAGATGCAAAAGTACAAAATGAACTAGAAAAAGAAAAAATAGAGCAAAATATAAAAATGCTTGAAAACATAGGATTTGAAGTGGAAATTTTAGATTTAAAAAAATATTTCAAAGATAGTAAGAAATTATTTGAAGATTTAAAACAATATAATTCTTTTTGTGTAATAGGAGGAAATGTTTTTGTATTAAGGCAAGCAATGAAATTAAGTGGATTTGATAAATATTTATGTGATAATATTAGTAATAAAATGCTTTATGTTGGATATAGTGCTGGATGTTGTGTGTTAGCTAAGAATTTGAATGGATATCAAATTGTTGATCAACCAATAAATCCATATAATGACAATGATGTTATATATGAAGGCATAGGATTAATAGATTATAATATTGCTCCTCATTATAAATCAGAACATAAAGAATCAGAAATTATAGAAAAATTAGTTGAATATATGGATAAAAATAATATAGTATATAAAACTTTAAAAGATGGTGAAGTTATTATAAATGAATTAAAATAGTGGAGGGTAAATTATTTAGTAATATCACCATATTTAATTTATGATATAAGATTTTTAGAGTTGGGATAATAATAAAAATTAAAAAAATTGTAATTTACATAAAAATATGCTATAATAGATATAATAAAGTGTATGCTTTTTTATTTTAAAGTAATTTTTAATGAAAGGAAAAATTATATATGAGAAAAATATTTAAAGCAATTACATCTAAAAAAATTGCATTATTGCTTTCTGCAAGTTCTTTAATTCTTACTCTTTCTGCGTGTAATACTAGTAGGGGTAGGGAAGAAAATCATGAAGAACCTCAGATTGAAATGAATTTATGTGATACGAGCGATATATGTCTTGATAGAGTAATTCAAGAATATGTAATAGCATATAATTGTGGACAAGTAACAAATGGAACTGAAATGTATGATTATTATTCGAGCTTATATACTAAAATGAGTGAGGAAAATGATGAACCATTATCTGAAACAGATGTTAGTTTGACCAATCCAGAAATAGTAACATATAATTTTGATGGTGAAAAATTGAATTTTGAAACTTTAGAAAATGGAACTTATTATATTGATGAAGAAATTGTAAAAAAAATAGGATATAATAATGTTTTCGTAAAAACAATTGATGGAAGTATAGAAATTGATAGTTTAGAGGATTCGTTTTCAATTATTAATACAAATGATACAAAAGAAATAGTTACTACTTTACAATATAATGTAGATGGAAGTTATAGTGTTTCAGAAGAAGAAAATAGTAAATATAAAATGTATGAATTTAATTCAGATGGAATATTGGAATCATTATATGAAAATGATAAAGAAAGTTATTTGTATAGTAAAACAATATATGATGATGGAAATATAAATGTTTATAATGTTTATGATGTTCGTAATGATGGAGAATTAGGAAAACTAATTAAAGAAATGCATAAGGATGGCTCATATATTATTTATGATTCTGGAATGATTGATGTAAATAGATATGATTATCATACAAATACAGGATATGTGTGCGATAGTATCAAATATTTTTATAAAAATAATGATGAATTAATACGTATAGAAACTCAAGGAGAAACATCAAATGGTACTCATAATCATACATTTTATCCAAATGGCGATTATGCAGAATATAATGTTTTCCATTTTGAAGATGGCTCTATTCAAAGCGAAGAAAAAATAACACACGATTATAAAAATGGTATTATAAATAAAATTATTAAAAGAAAGAATGAAGAAAATGAAGAATTCGATACTATTGTTAGTATATTGAGTAAAAATGCTAGGTCACCATATGTTGAAGCTGGAACATATATTCCTATATATGAATCTATTAATAATATAATAACAGTACAAGAAAAAGATGGTGTTATTTATGAGTATGATGGAGATGGTAATTTTGACGAAGCATATCAAGTAGTAGAAGATGGTGTAATAAGATTTGATGAATTAGGAAATAAAATAAGTTATAGTAAGGATGATGGAACTAATATAAGTTATAATGAAAATGGAAAAATTAAATATATAGAAAACAGTGATTATACAACGTATTATAATGATAATGAATTAATATCTAGAATTGAAAATAAAAGTGATCATTCAATTGAAATTGAAGTAAATGAAAAAAATTATAACATAAGCTCCAAAGAATATATAATGTTCTATGATAATGGTGAAGAAGAAAGAATTGAAAAGGATGGAAAAATTTTTGAATATGATATTAATCATAATGTAACAAGTGTTTTAGAAAATAGAATAGATTATAATACATATGAAAAAAGTACATCATATTATGATTATGAAAATAATTTAGTAAGTTATGTAAATGAAAATAATATTGGTATAGGATATTTTGAAAATCAAAATATAGAAATTATAAGAAATTATAATGAAACTGAATGTATTAAAGTAAATGATTTATATGGAAATATTTATGAATTAAACTATCAAGATGAAATTAAATTTAGAGATAATGGAAATTTAGAATCTTTGGTAAAGAATGGAATTAAAACAGTTTTTTATGATAAAGAAGATCAGTCTCATTATTATGTTATAAATAAGGAAAAAGGTTGCTTAGAATACTATACTAATGGGATTTTTATGTGTGAAGTTGATAGTTCACTTGGTACTTTTGGAACAGGTACTGTTGAAGATGGAATAACAAGAAGAGGAATACAATTAAAAGATGGAACCAAACTTTATTATGATGAATTTGAGAATGATATAGATGAATTAGATAGATAGATATAGACAAAGGGACGCTAAAAATTTATGCTATCATAAGAAAAAAATTAATATAAAAACTCCAACTCTTATTAAAGTTGGAGTTTTTATTTAGGTGTGCCCAGCATGGGCAACAACTTGTGGGTGAAAGTCCCATACAGTGCCTGATAGTGGCGAACTGTTAGCA